>NZ_JBFLUG010000083.1:0-33570 GCF_041008525.1 Parafrankia sp. FMc2
GATCTTCTCCTGGCCGCGCACGCGCAGCTTCCCGGGGGTCGGCTGGTGGTGGTGTGGGACCGGTTGAACATCCATCTCCAGGCCGAGATGGCCGTGTTCCTGGCCGCGCACGCCGGCTGGGTGAGTGTCGTCTGGCTCCCCGCCTACGCCCCTGAACTGAACCCGGTCGAGGGTGTCTGGTCGTATCTGAAACGTACGACCCTGGTCCACCTGGCCGCTCGTGGTATCGATGAGGTATTTCAGGCTGTCAAGCACGGCCTGAAACGCATGCAGTACCGGCCCGGCCTCCTCATCGGGTTCCTGGCCGAAACCGGACTCCCCTGGGGGGAAATCTGATCAACATAACTTAACGTGTTAATCATCAGTAGCGGGCGAGATCAGGGTTCAAGGTCCATCCCCTCAGCTCCACGAGCTGGCCCGCCGTGTTCGCTGACTGTTGTCAGCTTCGCGGCGGGCCGCGATGTTTTTCGGGGGGACGCCCCCCGATCCCCCGTCCGGCCGGCGTGGGTCTGGGGTGGTGACACGGTCATGGCCCATACGGCGGGCAGCTGGGTTGACGTCTGGTAACGCCGTGGTCGCTCAGTGAATGAGTTGTCCGGGTGGAGCCGGCAGGACGGGGTGGCCTGCGGCGGTAGCATCCGGCGCCGTGATCGTATGGCTCAACGGCACCCACGGCGTGGGCAAGACGACGACCAGCGCCCTGGTGCAGCGGCTGATTCCGGACTCACGGGTGTTCGACGCCGAGAAGGTGGGCGAGACGCTCATGGACATCTCGCCGGGACTGCCCGCGACGGACAACTTCCAGCACTGGCCGCCGTGGCGCCCGCTCGTCGTCGAGACCGCCCGGCGCGTGCTCGACTACACCGGCGGTGTCCTGGTGATGCCGATGACGGTCCTGGTCGAGCAGTACTGGCGCGAGATCAGCACGGGCCTCGCGCACCATGACATCCCGGTTCGGCACTTCGTCCTCCATGCCGACCAGGACATCATCCGCGGGCGCATCCTGGGCGAGCATGCTGTCTCCCCGTTCCGTCTCAGCCACCTTGAGCCCTACGCCGAGGCAGCCCGCACCTGGTTGCACGGCGCCGCCGAGGTCGTCGACACCACGCACCTCACGCCCGCCCAGGCCGCCCAGCAGATCGCAGGGGCAGTCAGGGGATGAGGACCGCAGGCCATCGCCGTCCATCGGAACGTGCACGATCCGCGCCTGGCACGCCACACACGTGTTGATCGCGGTCACGCAGGTCGGCCCGTCGGTGACCACGACGTCACCGGGATCGGTGAACACCCGGGCAGGCGGGCCCAGTGCGCGAAAGGTGACAGGCGTCCTGATCGGTTCCTTGGTCTGGTGCCGGGGAACACCTGTGGCGGTATTGCAGACGACGGGCGTTCGCCGTGCCGCCAGGACAGGGGCTGGACCTTGGTCCAGGTGACATGTCATGCGGCCGGAGGGTGTCAGGCGATGGCGGATGGGGGTCGGTGAGCGACGGCTCGATCTCGGACTCGCACGGCGGTACCGCGGCTCATGAGTGTTCGCGGCGCCGGGAACATGGTTCGGCCCGTCTCGTCTCGGGCAGTGGGGCGTGGGCGTGGCCTGAACATGAGGACGCTGTTCACGGCGTGCGGCGAGGCCGGCCGGGTGCTGGCTGCCAGGGACTGGTCCTCCACCACCCTGAATCCGCCTCGGGACTGGAGCCCGAGTCTGCGGACGGCGGTCTGCATCTGCCTGGAGTCCCGGTTCCCGATGATTGTCATGTGGGGATCGGAACTCGTCTATCTTTACAACGACCCGTGTATACCCCATCTTGGTGACAAGCATCCGGCTGCCATGGGAATGCCGCTGCGGCTGGTCTGGCCGGAGGTCTGGGACGAGTTGCGCCCCCTGTCCGCCCGGGTGATGTCCGGGGGCGGCGCGACGTGGTTGATGAACAAGCGCCTCCTGGTCCACCGGCACGGCTACCTGGAGGAGGCGTACTTCACCTTTTCGTTCAGTCCCCTCAGGGAAATGGCCGACGGTGGGCGTATCGAGGGAGTCCTGTCGACCTATCAGGAGACGACTCAGGAGGTTGTTCGTTCCAGACGTCTCGCCTGTCAGCGGGAACTCGCCGCCGCCCTGACGCGGCTGCGGACGCAGCGGTCCGTCTGCATCCGTGCTCCCTCGGTGCTGGGAAACCATCCGGAGGATATCCCGTACAGCATTGTGCTGCTCTGGGGCAGATATCCGTCCCTGACGACACCGCAGTTGGTCACGACATCAGGACTGGGCGGGCGGCAGGCGACCCGGCGCGCTCTCGCCGTGTTCGACAGGAGTGACGTCCTGCCTGAGGTGGTCAATGAGACGCCGCTGGCAGGCGGTCGGGTTGTCTCGGGGCTTCCGGGATGGGAATCCGTCCTGCTGGCCGGGGGTTCTCCCGCGCCGGCGACCGCGGTGGTGGTGGCGTTGAGGAACCGTACGAGTGCCGCCCCTGTCGGTATCCTCATCGTCGGGGCCAGCGACCTCCTTGCCCTGGATCAGGAATACCGGGATTTTGTCGAAACGATCGCCGGTCAGATCTCGTCTGGTCTGATGCTGACACGTGCACGTGAGGCCGAGCGTACCCGTGCGGCCTCCGCGCGGCGCAGTTCTCTGCGAGATGCTCTCACCGGGCTGCCGAACCGGATCTCGTTTCTGCGGAATCTCGGGAAGGCGCTTCTCCGATCCCAGCGGGGAAACAGTCGGGTGGCCGTGCTGTTCATCGATCTCGATGGCTTCAAGGCAGTGAACGACACACTGGGCCACCGCGCGGGTGACGATCTTCTCTGCGAGGTCGCGAGCCGCCTGCGACGAACCGTCCGGCCCGCCGATGTCGTGGCACGGTTCGCCGGTGACGAGTTCGCGGTGCTCTGTGAGGAAATCGAGACGACAGGTGCGGTCGAGACGATTGCCAGCCAGGTGGTCGACGTGCTCACGCTGGCCGGGTCCGGCGGCAGGCCCACGATCGCCGCCAGTGTCGGCGTCGCTCTGTCCGGCCCGGGACTCCTCGACCCCGAGGAGCTGCTCAACGCGTCCGATATCGCGATGTATGCCGCCAAGCGGCAGGGGCGGGGGCGCTATCTCCTGTACGAGGAGTCCATGAAGAGCTGATGAGTTCCGTCGGATGCCGTCGTCGGAGATGACTCCGGACGTGCCGGGTGGGTGCGAGTCCTGTCAGGTCACCAGAGTTGCCATGTTCGAATCGGCCGGCCCGGCCGATGGACGGTGACTGCTGTCAGGTGAAGAGCTTCTCCTGCTCCTCGCGGAGCGTGTCGATCAGCCGTCCGGGTGGAAGCGTCACGTCCGCGTACGTGAGCACGTCGTCCTTGGCGACGTCCCGTGTGAGGACGCAGCCCTCGGCGACACCCATCGGCAGCAGGGCGCCGGCCCGGGTGGCGGCCGATGACTCGGCCACCCCGTAGCTGTCGTAGCCGCCGAGCCCGTCAAGCGTGTGCCCGGCCTTCAGGTCCTGCTTGGCGGTGGCGACCACGTCCACCCGCGGGCCGGCCGGCGGGGCGAGCGCCGCGTCGGCGAAGTCGACCGCTCGGGCGACCGTGTTCGGCACCTCGAAGTGGCACAGGTGGTAAGGCGTGTAGAAGCTGTACAGCGGGCCCGTGCCCAGCTTGTAGAGCTCCAGGTAGTGACGCTGCTTCGGGTCGTCGTGGGTGCCGAGCACGAACACCCCGGGGCCGGGCTTCGACTTCACCACGTAGTCGACGATGCCGCCGAGCTCGCGCAGCTCGTCGACGTCGTACCGGCCCGTCAGTTCGTCGACGTGGCCCTCGTGGTCCCAGCCGTTCATGCCCCGCTTCGGCACGGTGAGCCCGAACGCGTTGGCCACGATCGCCTGCTCGAACGAGATCTTCGTGCCGTCGGCGAAGCTGGTGACCATGTACGGGTCCTGGCCCCAGCGCTCGGCGAACGCCTTCTGCGTGGTCGGGGTGCGGTACTCGTCCTGCAGGCCCTTGATGTTGCCGGCGACGAGCGGGGTGACGCCCAGTCCGATGACGAAGCGCATCAGGTTGCCCTGCACGCCGGGCTGGTCGCCGTCGGCACCGGTGAGCACGACACCGGCCTCGCGGGCGCGGTGGGCCAGCAGCGGGCCGACCGTGCCGTCGAGCTCGGCGTTCATCGTGACGATCGGCAGGCCGCGCTCGATCGCGGCCACGGTCACCCGGGCGCCGAACTCGACCGCGCCCGTGACGTCCACGACGCAGTCGAGGTTCTCGGCCTTGAGCAGCTCGAAAGCGTCCTCGAGCACGGCCGGGGTGCCGGCGGCGATCGCGGCGTCCAGTGCGGCGGCACTCTCGACCCGGACCGGCTCGACGCCGGCCTCGGCGTAGGCGCGCTCGCCGTTCGCGAGGGTGCGGTTGGCGACCGCGACCAGGCGCATCCCGGGTGTGGAGTTGACGATCTGGTTGGCCAGGCCGCGTCCCATGAACCCGGCACCGATCATTCCGACCCGGATCGGGCGGCCCTGTGCCTCGCGCCTGGCCAGCGCGGTGTCGATGATGATCATCGGGCTTCCACCGAGACCTCGGAGAGCAGCGGCCAGGCGGCGTCCTTCGACGAGACGACCACCGGATCGATCGGCCACTCGACGGCGAGCTGCGGGTCGTCCCAGCGCAGGCCGCGCTCGGCGCCCGGGGTGTACGGCGTGCTGACCTGGTACAGCACCTCGGCCTTGTCGGTCAGGGTGAGGTAGGCGTGCGCGAAGTCCCGCGGGACGTACATCGCGGTGCGGTTGTCCTCGTTGAGCTCGGCGCCGAACCACTGGAGGTACGTGGGAGACTCCGGCCGCAGGTCGACGATGACGTCGTAGATCGCGCCGCGGTAGCAGCGGACGAACTTCGTCTCGGCGTTCGGCTCCAGCTGGTAGTGGAACCCGCGCAGGGTCCCGGCCTTGTGGTTGAACGAGATGTTGGCCTGCTCGACCAGCGGTTCGAGCCCGGCGTCGACGAACTCCTGCCGGCAGAACGCACGGGCGAAGAAGCCGCGATCATCGTCGAGGAGCTTCAGATCGACCAGCGCCGCGCCGGCGAGCGGGGTGGTGTGGATCAGCATGTCGGGAGGCTCGTCCAATCCGATTGGTTCAACTCAATACTGCGAGTGACCTTCGACATCGTAGTAGAACCATGTGACGGGTCTTCCGCCTCACTGTCGTGTGCTGCGGAGGGTGGCCACCCGGATGGTCCGCCAGCGTGACATCCGCGGCGGAGACGCCTTCCTTGGCGCGGTACGGTCGCGCGGGGCCAGTGACGGTGCACGCGAGCATGTCGACATCACTGCAGGTAATCGTTCTGGTGACCAGCGCACGTAGCCGGCTTTCGCGGTGAGCCTGGTGCCGCCGGCGGATCCTGTGTCTGCGCTCCGTCCTCGGCGGCCAGGCTCGCTTCTCCATGTCGACTCCATGTCGACGAAGTCCTCGGCTCCGTAACGCTCGAACGTGCGCACGTGCCGGCCGGTCTCGGTGAAGCCGACACTCTGGTAGACGCGGATCGCGCGCACGTTGAACGCGGCGACGGCGAGTACGACCCGACGCGGGGCGTAGACCTCCCGGGCGAACTCCAGGCCGGCACGCACGAACTGTTCCCCGAGCCCACGGCCGGTACGTTCGGGCCTGGACCGACACCGAAGCCGCGGGACGCACGGTGCGGGCGTCGAAGGGCGAGCCGCAGTACCTGGTCCGCAGCGACAACGGCGGTGAGGCAGTTCACAAGCCGGGTGCCCTGCGGAAGGAGTAGTCCGGCCCGCGGCCCGCCAGCGCCGGGACTACGGGTGTGGGGCTGCGATGTGGTTCCGGCTCGGCCGGTCTGCGTTGTCGTGCCGCGGGAGGTTGTCGCGTCGCGGGAGCAGCAGTGGGCTGGCGAGGATGAGTAGCCCCGCGACGGTGAGAGCGGTGTGCGGGCTGGTGATGTCGGCGAGCACCCCCCCGAGTGCGGTGAGGACGGCGATGGAGGCCTGCTGGCCGATCGACCAGGCCGCGAGGGTACGGGCGATGCGCGGCCCGGGGGTGTGCTCGAGCCGGTAGGTGGCGAGCACCGGGTTGTACAGGCTCATACCGATGATGATTGTCAGCTCGGCGGTGATGACGATCAGGAGGCCGGTGACACCGGGGCGGACGAGGACCAGGCCGATCAGCCCGACGGCGCGCAGCGTGCCGGCGGTCCGCAGGACCTGGTGCTGGCCGTAGCGGTCCACAGCCCGCCGGGCCAGGCGGGAGCCGGCGAGTCCGCCGAGACAGGGCGCGGCGAAGGCGAGGCCGTACTGCCAGGGTGGGAAGCCATGCTGGCGGAGGAGGAGCACGGCCAGCAGCGGCTCGGTGGCCATGATCAGCCCGGTGACGAGCATGTTGTTGAGGTAGAGCGCCCGCAGGGTGGGATGGGAAAGAAGGTGCCGCCAGCCGTCGAGGAGATCCCCGGCCCGGACTCGGTTCCTGTCGGCTTTCCGTGGCTGTTCCTCGCGCGGTGGCTGTTCCTCGCGGCCGCGAATCGCGGTGATGGCCAGCGCGGAGAACAGGTAGCTGAGCGCGTCGGCGAACACCGTGGTGATCGGCCCGAACAGGCCGATCGCCGCACCGCCCAGGGGCGGTCCGACCGCGATGGAGCTCCAGGTGGTGGACTCGAACCGAGCGTTCGCGACGAGCAGGTCATCCGGCCTGACCAGGTCTCTCAGGCAGGCGCCACTCGCCGCGTTGAAGGCGATCCTGGTCGCCGCGACCACGGCCGAGACGGCGAGCAGCTGGCAGAAACCGAGCAGGCCGAAGGCATAGGCGACCGGGATCGTCGCCATGACCGCGAACCGGGTCAGATCCATCGCGATCATCACCGGCCGCTTGCGGTGGAACTCCACCCACGGCGCGAGCGGCACCGCGATCAGGGCGCCCACCGCAGGCCCCACGGCGGACAGTGCCGAGACCTGGGCCGGACTGGCCCGCAGGACCACTACGGCGATCAGCGGGAGCGCGCCGAACCCGAACCCGGAGCCGTAGGCGCTGATCGCGTAGGCCGTCCACAGCCAGCCGAACCGCCGGCCCAAGGGGCGTCTCGTCAACCAGCGGGTGTGCACGCGCCCGATTGAATCGGTGTAGTTTCCTACTATCAAACAACTGCTTGGCGGCCATGGACAACCACTGGTTGTGTACGGGATGACTGTGACGTGAATCTGGAAGCGGTTCGGGCGTTTGTCGCCATCGCCGAGGAGGGGCAGTTCCAGCTCGCCGCCACCCACCTCGGCATCAGCCAGCAGGCCGTGTCGAAACGTCTCGCCACGCTGGAGAGCGATCTCGGCGTGCGGCTGTTCACCCGTACCGCGGGCGGGGCTCGGCTCACCCTCGACGGCCAGGCGTTCCTCCCGCACGCGCGCGAGCTGCTGCGGGTCGAACAGCGGGCCGCGAACTCGGTGCGGCCGGGGCGCCGTGCCCTGCGTGTCGACGTGCTCAGCTACCGGACCGCGCCGTCCGCGGTGCTGCGCGGCTTCCACCGGCTCCACCCCGACGTCGAGCTGGACCTCGTGACCATCGTCGACAGCGCCCAGGCCGCCATCACCGCGATCCAGGCGGGGACCATCGACGCCTCGTTCCGAGCAGTCGGCTCCCCGGCTTCGCCGCTGCCCCCGGGAGTCGAGGCGATGTCAGCTGTTGACGACGCCCACCAGCTGCTGGTGGGGCCGGCCCACCCGCTGGCCGGCGCCCGCTCGGTGACGCTCGGGGACCTCGTCGGGCAGCGGATCTGGATGCCGGGCATGCTCCGGGGAAGCGAATGGGACCTCTACTACGACGCCCTCGCCGAGGCGTTCGGGCTGACGGTCGAGCGGGTCGGCCCCCATTTCGGCACCGAGCACCTCCTCGACGTGCTCGCCGAGTCCTCGACGCTCGCGAACCTCGCCGGCGAGCACACCAGGTACCTGTGGCCCGACCACTACGACCTGCGCCGCATCCCCGTCCGGAGCCCGACCCCGGTCTACCCGCACTCGCTGGTCTGGCACCGCGACAACGCCCATCCCGTCCTCGGCATGCTTGTCGATTATCTTGCCTCCACGCGAGCCAGCCGGCCCGCCGCTGACATCTGGGTACCCGAGTGGGGCCTGCGCCGATAGGTGGCGCTTCCGGGGCCCGGGACGCTGCGCGGGCCCGGCATGCCGAGCGGGCCCGGGCCAGGTCAGTCCGCCAGCCCGGCCAGCAGCTTCTCGGCGCGGTGGGCGAACAGGTGGGCCTCGCGCTCGAGCGACAGCGCGCGGGCCCGTTCGGCGGCGGCCCGAACGGCCGCGGCCGGTTCCCTGCGGGCCGCCATCAGCCGCGCCCGCAGCAGGAGTATCAGGCCCTCGGGGTAGCGCTGGCCGTAGGTGTCGAGGGACGAGTCGGCCCGGTCGAGGGCGGCGGCGGCCTCGGCGGGCATGCCGGCCGCCAGCCACATCTCGGCGAGCAGTCCGTACCAGGTGGCCAGGCCCGACCGGGGCGGGTCGAGCAGGGTCGCGGCGATGATTCCCTGGGCGGCTGCCGCCGAGCCGGCCGGGTCCTCGCCGGTCACGGCCCGCGCCCAGCACCGGGCCAGCCGCGGATAGCTGCCGAGGAAGACGAAGGTGTGCTCCGGGTCGGCCGCGATTCCGCGCTGCGCCGCGCGGAGCGCCCCGGCCGGGTCGTCGGCGAGCGCCGCTGCCGTGACCGCGAAGGCGGCCCAGACCGTGACCTCGTAGGAGTCGTCGCCCGCGGCGGCTTCCAGGATGTCGAGCTGTGCCCGCCCGCCGTCCACGTCACCGTGCAGCGCGGTCATCAGCGCGAGCATCACGGGCGAGAGGAGCTGCAGATCGTGCCGGAGCGGGTCCTCCTCGCGCGGGGCGAGGCCGTCGCGCATGGTCGAGTTCGACTGGTTCAGGTAGCGGAACGACTCGCCGATGTTGCCGACATCCCACTGGTGGATGCCCCAGGCGTGCCGGCCGTAGGCGCGCACCACCGGGTCGGCGGACGCCTCGCCCAGCTCGAGCAGCCGGCGCGCCAGCCGGCCGCTGCTGTCGAGCTGGATGCCCTGGGAGTGCGCGGCCCAGCGGGAGAAGAGGAAGTCGGCGGCCGCCCGATCCCGGCCGAGGCCGCGGGCCACCTGCTCGGCGCGCTCCAGCAGGTCGGCCGCCGAGCCGACGTACCCGGACCGCATGCCGACGACGGCGGTGAGCTGTGACAGGGCGGAGAGCTCCAGCTCCGCCAGGCCCGCTGCCCGCGCGACCTGCGCGGCCGCCTCCAGCTGCCGGGCGGCGGCCTCGAACGCGGACTTGCCCGCAGCGCGGCGCCCGGCGCGTTCCAGCGCGCCCGCACTGCGGGCCGGGTCGGCGAGCGGGCCCGCGGCCCACAGATGGTGGGCGAGGCGTTCGGCGACGGACTCGCCGTCCGCGTGGGAACGCTCCAGCGCGTCAGCGACACGCAGATGGAGCCGGGTCGCGCGGGGCGGCGGCGTCGTCCGAACGACCGACTCACGGACGAGGTCGTGCGCGAAGCGGAACGAGAACGGGTCACCGGGCCGGGGCTCGAGCAGGCCGAGCGCCTCCAGCGGCTCAAGGCGATCGATGCAGGCCCGGACGTCGAGGTCGGCCGCGCCGGCGAGCAGGCCGAGGTCGACGTCCCGGCCGATCAGCGCGGCGATCTGCAGCAGGCCCCGGGCGTCGTCGTCGAGGCCGGCCATCCGGTCGCGGACGACATCCCGCACGGTGGACGGCACACCGGCTCGCGCCGCGGCGTCCTCGGTCAGAACCCCGCCGTCGGCGAGGAAGCGGGACAGCTCCCGGACGAAGAAGGGGTTGCCCGCGGTGCGGGCGTGAATGCTGTGCGCCACGCCGAAGCCGGGGACCTGACCGGTCTCGCGGCGGACGAGCTCGGCGACCTCGGCCGGATCGAGGGGACCGAGCCGGATCCGGCGGTGACGGGGCAGCCGGCTCGCCGTGGCGAGCATCCGCGCCAGTTCCGACCCGGTCACCGGCCCGCGGTCGCGGAGCGCGCCGATGATCACGGTGCCCCCCGGCAGCCGGGTCGCCAGGTGGCCGAACATCTGTAGCGAGGCGGCGTCGGCCCACTGGAGGTCGTCGACGACGAGTACCACCGGCCGCCGCGCCGAGACCTGGCTGACGAGCGCGACCACGCCTTCGAACAGGCGGAACTGGGCGCCGCTGTCCGGCAGGACCGGCCCGGCGAGAACGCCGCCACGCGGCTCCACCAGCCGGCCGAGCTCGCCGGCGTGCCACTCCTGCCGTGTCGCGGCCGGCAGGCCGGCGAGGACGGCGCCGACCGCCTCCACCCACGGCCACATGGACGGCGTCCCGTCGCCCTCGAGGCAGCGGCCCCACACCACCAGCGCGCCGCGCCGGTCCGCTTCGGTACCGGCTTCCTCCAGCAGGCAGGTCTTGCCCGCTCCCGGTTCGCCCTCGACGAGGATGAGCCCCGTGCCGGCGGCAAACGCGGAGTTCACCGCGCGGCGCAGAACCGCGAGCTCCTCGGCTCGGCCGATCAGACCGTCGGTGGGGGGAGTCCCGAGGGAGGTGGGGGGAGTCCCGAGGGAAGACGCGCGCGGCTGCGCGCAGGGCGCCTCCTCCCCGGCTCGGCCGGCGAGCACGGGCAGCTCGTCCGCCGTCCCCGCCGGCGAGCCCTCCTCCGCACCGATCGTCGCCGTCTCAGCCGTCTCAGCCGTCTCAGCCGGCCCCGCTGCGGATGCCGGGGGCTGGCCCAGCACCCGCAGGTGCGCGGCTCGCAGCGCGGGTCCGGGATCGATGCCGAGCTCGTCGGCGAGCCGGGCGCGGACCGTACCGAACACCGACAGCGCGTCCGCCTGCTGGCCGGCGGCGGCAAGAGTGAAGACGAGGCTCGCCTGCACCGCCTCATGGAGCGGTGCCATCCAGGCGGCCAGACGCAGTGGTGGGAGCACACGCTCGGGCCTGCCCCGCGGCACCGCGAGCTCGGCCGCGGCCACGCACGCGTCGAGGAACTCGTCGTTCAGGGCGGCGAAGATCGAGATCGTGGTCGACCCGTGCGCCAGCCCGTCACCCACCGGGCCGTGCCACAGCTCCAGTGCCTGTACGTAGCAGTCGAGCGCCTCGTCGACGCGCTGCCGGGTCAGGCAGGCCTCGGCCGCCTGGACGAGCTCCCGGAAGGTGACGACGTCCAGCATGCCGGGAGCGGCCGCGAACAGGTAACCGCTGCCGCGGCGCTGCAGGTACGTGCCGGTTCCGCGAGCAGGCAGCGTCGGCTCCAGCAGCCGCCGCAGCGCGCCCACGTACTTCTGGAGGATGTTGCGCGCCGAGGCCGGGACGCCGTCGTCCCAGATCAGGTCGATCAGCTCGCGGGTGCTTGTCGGCCGGCCGGCGCGGGCGAGGAGCAGCGCGAGCAGGTAGGCCTGTTGCCGGGGCCCGGAATCCAGCTCGACGCCGCCCCGCCACAGCCGCAGCGGGCCGAGGATCTGGAGGCGCAGATGCCCGCCGGAGGGCTGCCGCTCGTGGCTGCCGGCACGGACAGGAGGCGATGACCCGGCCACGCCTGTTCCCACTCCCGATGTGATGAGGACGGATTGCCGGTGGCCTGGCGCCTAGGTCTCCTCGCGCAGGCCGTGGCGGGCGTAGAAACGCCGCATCGGCGCCGGGGCCCACCAGTTCAGGTTCCCGAGCAGGCGCATCGTGGCCGGAACGAGCAGCGCCCGCACGATCGTCGCGTCCACCAGCACGGCGATGATCATTGCCACTCCGATCAGCTTGATGAAGGTGATCCCGGAGATCGAGAACAGGCCGATCACGACCAGGATGAGCACCGCGGCGCTGGTGATGATCCGGCCGCTGCGCTGCAGCCCGACCGCGACCGCCGTGGCGTTGTCGCCCGTCCGGTCATACACCTCGCGAATCCGGGACATCAGGAACACCTCGTAGTCCGTCGAAAGCCCGAACACGATCGCGAGCACGAGGATCGGCTGGGTCGCCTCCAGTGTCCCGGTGGGGGTGAAGTTCAGCAGGCCGGCGAGATGGCCGTCCTGGAAGATCAGGACCAGCGCGCCGAAGGAGGCGCCGAGCGACAGCACGTTCATCACGATCGCCTTGATCGGCAGCACGACCGAGCCGAAGGCGAGGAACAGCAGGACGAACGTCGCGCCGACGATGATCAGCGCCATCCAGGGCAGCAGGTCGGCGGTGGTGCCGAGCTGGTCGGCCAGCTCCGCGGTGAAGCCGCCCACCAGCACCTCGCCGCCGGGCGGTGCCGGGACGTCCCGGACCCGGGTCACCAGCTCCCGCGCCTGCGCCGAGATCGGGTCGCCGTCGTGGCTGATGGTGACCCGGGCGACGTCGCCGGCCTGGCTGGTGACGTCGGCGCCGGTCACCCGGTCGAGGCCGCGGACCGCGGTGACGTACCGCTCCAGACCGGCCCCGCCGGACGTCGTCACGATCGCCTCGACCGGCAGCTGGCTGTTCCGGACGAAGTCCCGGTCGACGATCTCGGAGACCACCCGGCTCTCGGTGCCCGCCGGAAGCACTCTGGGATCGACACCGCCGAACTCGACGCGCAGGAACGGCGAGCCGGCCAGCAGCAGGACCGCGAGCACCCCGACCGCGTAGATCACCGGTCGCCGCATGATGCTGTGCGCGAGGCGGTACCAGAAGCCGTGATCGGCCCCGTCCGTCGTCGGAACCGCGGGTCGTGGCGCGCGGCGCGACCGGCGCAGGGAGAGCGCATCCACCCGGTGGCCCAGGATGCCGAGCAGGGCGGGCAGCACGGTCAGCGCTGCCACCATGGCGATCACGACCGCGGACAGGCCGCCGAAACCCATCGAGCGCAGGAAGGTCATCGGGAAGATCAGCAGTGCGGACAGCGAGACCGCGACGGTGACGCCGGAGACCGCGACGGTGTGGCCGGCGGTCGCCATCGTGCGGGCGATCGCGTCCTCGACGCCCAGCCCGCGGGCGATCTCCTCCCGGAACCGCCCGGTCATGAACAGGCCGTAGTCGATCGCCAGGCCCAGCCCGAGGATCGTCACCACGTTGATCGAGAAGACCGAGACGTCGGTGAGGTAGCTCAGCACCCGCAGCGCGGTGAAGGCGCCGAGGATGGCCAGGCCACCAAGCACGAGCGGCAGGCACGCCGCGGCCACACCGCCGAAGACGACCACCAGCAGGACGAGCAGCACCGGAACGGAGAACGTCTCGGCGCGGGCGATGTCCGACGCCACCCGCTCGCCGATGTCACGGCTGACCGCCGTGATGCCGCCGAGCTTCGTGTCGAGGCCCGGAGCGGCCAGGTCGTCGTCGATCTCCTGCAGCGCCTCGACGCGCTCGGGTTCGTCGCCGGCCATCGTGAGGACGGCGTAGGTGGAGTGCCGGTCCGCGCTGACCAGGGCGGGGCTGTTCGTACCCCAGTAGGTGACCGCCCTGGTCACGACGTCCCTCGGGAGGGCGTCCAGGGTTTCGGTCACGGCCCGCCGGAACGCCGGGTCGTCGACCGTCCCGTCCGGGCTGCGGTAGAGCACGACCAGGTCGTTGCCCGTCCGGCCGAGTGCCTCCTCGGCGCGGTCGAGTGCCCGGGCGCTCTCGCTGTCCGGGTCGTCGAACCCGCCCGTGGTCAGCGAGCCGAAGACCTGCGTACCCCAGATACCGCCGAAGGCGACGAAGGCCATGGCCAGGCCGATGACCTGCCACCGGTGGCGGAACATCGCCCGCCCCAGTCGCTCGAACATCACGGCCCTCCTGGGCATTCTGCGCGACTCGTGATCGCGGGACGGGTCGGAAACCTCTTTGCGCGGACCAGCGCCAGCTCCAGCTCCACCGGTGCCTGTGCCGGTGCCGGTGCCGGTGATCGGACATCGGTGATGGCAGGAACGAACGGTAGATCGGTTCTCTTGATGGCAAGTGGACACTTTGTGGATCCGCCGTCGCTCCGGACAGCCCACAGGGCTTCGGGCTTCGGGTCCGGGTCCGGGTCCGGGTCCGGGCTGCCCAGAGCCCGGCGACGCGAAGCCGACAGATCCGTCCATACCTGCTTGTTCCTGGCCAGCATCGGACCGTGCGTGGACCTGAAGCACGACCCGGGCGCCTGGACGAACTCGGGCCGGCGGGGTTCGAGGAGTGGCGCCGGGGGTTTGTCGTCAGGCGAGGCCGGGCCGATCCCGCCTGGCGGCCGGCGGAGCTTCCCGTGCCGCTCGCGCGGAGCCTGGCCCGGTTCCAGCTCGGCGAGGGCAGCGACGGAGCGGGGCTCATCGGGGCCGCCGTGGCTGCCGGCGACGGCGACTACCTGGCGGCGGCGCGCCTGTTCGTCGCCGAGGAACAGGACCACGCCCGGCTTCTCGGCCGACTGCTCGCGGCCGCGGGCCGACCCACTGTGGCCGCGCACTGGAGCGACTCGGTCTTCCGGCTACTGCGCCGCCGGGCCGGCGTCTCCCGCGAGCTGATGGTGCTGATGGTCGCCGAGGTGTGTGCCCTGCGGTACTACCGTGCCGTCCGCGACGGCGCCGCCGACCCACTGGCCCGCGAGGTCGCCGCGCGCGTTCTCGCCGACGAGGAACAGCACGTCCCGTTCCACGTCCAGCGGCTGCGCGTGAACCTCGCGGCCCGGCCCGCGGCGGTGCGAGCCGGGCTCGCCGCCGTCTGGTGGATGCTGTTCCTGCCGTCGGCCGCCGCGGTGGCCGCCGACCACGGCGCGGCGCTGCGGCTGCTCGATGTCCGCCCGACCCGGTTCCTCGCGGACGCCGTCGCGCTGTTCCGCCCGGTCGTGACGGCTGTTCTCGGGCCCGCCGCCGGGCCAGCTCCAGGTGTGCGCCGCCGGTGGCGTCGAGGATCTGCCCGGTGATCCAGCGGGCCTCGTCCGAGGCCACGAAGGACACCACGTCGGCGATGTCCGCGGGCTGGCCGACCCGGTCGAAGGCGGAGAACGAGCTCCAGAGGGCAAGCTGCTCGGGATCGTTCCGCAGCCACACCGCGTCGATCCCGGTGCCACCCAGGTCGGCGGACGACGCGGTCCGGCGCGGGGTTCACCGGGCGCTGCGGTCGGCGGCGGTGGAGTACACCCGTCCCGAACGCCCGCCCGGATGCCTGGTGTTGAGCGCGGCGGTGACCTGCGTGACGGATTCGGTCGACATCCAGGCCCTGCTGCGGGACCGGCGCGCGGCGAACCTGGCGGCTCTGCGCGAACGGATCGCGGCGGACATGACCGCGATGACTGCCTGGCCACCCGAACGGTCCGCGCCCGCCCGGGTCCGTTGACCGGCCACATGCGTGCGGTCTGGCAGTGGTGTGCGGCCGAGGAGACATGACGATCGGCAGTAGTGCGGGCCGGCGCCGGCTGAGTACCGTCGGCAGGTGCGACGAGTCGTGGCCGGCGGAATCCTGTGGTTTCTGCTGTCCCTGCCGGTCGATGTCGTCGTCGTCGGACGGGCGCTGGGTGACGCGAGCCGGTGGCCGTTCCTGCTCGGCCTGGCGGTTCTGGCGGTCGCGGTCTGGTATCGGCGGCGGCTGCCGCACGCGGGACTGGCCGCCTCGGCGGGTCTGACGGTTCTGAGCGCGAGCTTCGCCGCAGCCCAGGGGTATTTCGCCTACCAGGCGGGACGTCGCACGCCCGACGCGGGCCAGGCGGTCACGATCGGGGCCGCCGCGGTTACCGTCGCGTCGTTACGGCACGGACTGATCGATCCCGACGGCTTCGCCTGGGTCACGGCGTTCCTCACCCTGCTGATCGGTGGTGCGCTGCCCTGGGCGGCCGGGCGCCACGTCGCCGTGCGCCGGGAGCTCCACGTTGCTGGCTGGCAGCGAGCCGCCTACCTCGAGCTGGAACAGGAGATGGTCGCCGAGCGGTCACGGCTTCGCGAGCGGGCCCGGATCGCGCAGGACATGCACGACTCGCTCGGTCACGAGCTCAGCCTGATCGCGCTGCGCGCCGGTGCCCTGGAACTGTCCCCGGATCTCGGCGGGGCGGCCCAGCAGGCGGCACGTCTGCTGCGTGAGGATGTCGCGACCGCCGTGGACCGGCTGCACGACGTCATCGACCTGCTGAGGGAAGAACCGGCTGCCCTGCGCCCGATCCATGAGTCGGTCCCGGACCTGGTCGATCGTGCCCGGGCCTCAGGGCTGGTTGTCCACCTCCGGCTCGACCTCTCGGGCGGCTGGCAGGACGACGGCGGCTCGGGGGAGCTGGGCCCGACCGTCGGCCTCGCCCCCGCTGCCGGCCTCGCCGTCCATCGGATCGTGCAGGAAGCACTGACGAACGCCACCCGGCACGCGCCGGGAAGCCCGGTGACGGTGACGATCGAGCGCGGCGCCGCCGGGGTCGACATCCAGGTCATCAACCCGCTGCCGGCCGACTCGGGCTCGACCGCGTCGGCCCTGGCCGCACCTGGCCGGAACCCGTCGTCCAACGCACCCGGCGGGACGGGAGGCAGCGGTCTGGCAGGGCTGGAGGAACGGGTGCGGGTGGTGGGCGGCTGGCTGCGAACCAGCCCAGAGGACGGCTGGTACCGGCTGGAGGCCCACGTCCCGTTCGACGCACGAGGCAGCGAGGCGCCGAGCCTCCGGTCGATCGGGGCTTCTGATGCGCCGGCGATCCTGCCGGCGGCCGTTCCGGACCAGGACATGGTCCGACGGCGGCTGCGGCGGGGGCTGCTCGTCGCGACCGGTGTCGTCACGGCCGCTGCGACGACCGTGATGGTGTACTGGGCGGTGGTGACACACGACGCGACCATGGACGCCCCCACCTACCAGCGCATCATGGTCGGGCAGGCCCGGACTGATCTCGTGAACGCGCTTCCCGACCGGGAGGTCTCGCGCGGCTGGGGCGGCCGGGTCGGCGGCGGCGAGGAGCCGGGCCAGGACTGTCGCTACTACACCGACGGCAACTTCCCCGGGGGCTTCGCGAGCTACCGGCTGTGCTTCCTCGGCGACATCCTGGTTTCCAAGGATGACATCCGAGCCGGCGCCCCAGCCGACTCGGCCCCGGCCCCAGCCCCGGCACCGGAGGCGACGCCGTGACTCCGCCGCCGGCCGGGCTGGAAGCGGGACGTCCGGACGTGACCCGCGTGGTGCTCGCCGACGACGAGGCGACGGTCCGGGCCGGTATTCGGGCGATCCTGGGAACGGACCCGAGCATCGAGGTCGTCGCCGAGGCGGCCGACGGGCGGCAGGCCGTGGACCTGGTCCAGCGGCACGCGCCGCACGTGGCCGTCCTGGATGTGCGGATGCCGCACCTCGACGGCCTGGCCGCGGCCGAACAGATCGGTCGCACCGTGCCGGGAACGGCCGTCATCGTGCTCACGACCTTCGGCGACGATGCCTACATCGCGCAGGCGCTGGCGGCCGGGGCGCAGGGCTTCCTGCTGAAGTCCGGCGACCCCCGCGACCTGATCGCCGGCGTCCACGCGGTGGCCGACGGCGCCGCCTACCTGTCACCGCGGGTCGCCCACCGCGTGATCGCCTCGATGCGGGACAACCGAACGGCCCGGACAACCGCCGCCCGGCAACGGCTGGCTGTGCTGTCCGACCGGGAACGCGAGGTGGTCGCGTTGGTGGGGGCGGGTATGTCCAACGCCGAGATCGCTCGCCGGCTCTTTCTCGTCGAGGGCACGGTCAAGGCTTACGTCAGCTCCGCGCTCTCCCGGCTCGGTCTGCGCAACCGGGTGCAGGCCGCGGTCCTCGCCCACGAGGCGGGCCTGGTCGACGACCTGCCGGAGTGAAAGCAGCCCCGCAGCGGTCCGCAGCGGCCCCCACCAGTGGCAACGTCAGGCGTCCCGGTTGCGCAGCGACACGTAGCCGGTCAGGAGAGCGACAGCCGCCCAGCCCAGGAGACCCGCCGCGGCTCGGCCGTCGCCGCCGCCGAGCAGCTGTCCACCGAGGCCGGCGGGCAGCAGGTCGGTGAGCGGTGTGGAGATCAGCAGCAGGCCGACCAGCACGACCAGCGCCACACTGAGGGTCCCCACCGCGCTGCGCAGGACGGCTCCGGTGCCGACGGTGAACAGCGACACCGCGACGAGGTACACCGCCACCCGGACGACATCGCTCACCGGATGGGGATGGGTGCCGTACTCGCCGAGCACCCTGGCGGCCACGACCGAACCCACGAGGCCCACCAGCAGCCCGAGCGGCGTGACGACGGCGGCGACGGCGAGCGCCTTCGCGGCGAGAACGGTCCCTCTCCGGGGACACGCCTGCAACGTGCCGGTGATGAGCCGGGTGGCGAACTCCGAGGTGACGACCAGCATCGCCAGCGCCACGACGGCGAACTGAGCGAGCTGGACCGACGGCGCCAGCACATCGACGACGGCGGTTGTCGTCCCGGCGGAGGCCTCGCCCCGCTCGGCGTCGCCGGCAACGTCGTTCGCGAGGCTCGCCGCGCATCCCGCCGCCAGCACGACCGCGGCCACCGCGCACCACACCGTCGACCGGACCGACACCAGCTTTCCCCACTCGGCCACGAACGCCCGGCGCAGCTCGGTACGCAGCTTCACCGCGGGTCTCCCTGCCCTGCCGGGACAGGCGCGACGTACTCGACCGCGTGACCTGTCAGGTCGACGTACGCCTCCTCGAGGGAGGCCTCCCGGATGCTGAGTTCGTGCAGCCGTAGCCCGGCTGCGTGCGCCAGGTCGCCGATGCGGTGCTGGTCCCCGCTGTGAACCACCAGCGTGCCGGGGTCGGGCTGATCCGTGACGTACCCGTCGGCCGTCATCCGGGCTCGTAGCGCCGCCAGGCCCGCCGCGTCCGGACTACGCAGCCGCGTCGCCGAGCGGGAGTTCGCCGCGACCAGCGTGCGCAGCGGAGCGTCGGCGACCAGCCGGCCACGGCCGATGACAACCAGATGGTCCGCGGTCAGCTGCATCTCGCTCATCAGGTGACTCGACACGAACACGGTGCGTCCCTCACCGGCGAGCGAGCGCATCAGCTGCCGCACCCACCTGACCCCGTCGGTGTCCAGCCCGTTCACCGGCTCGTCGAACAGCAGCACCTCCGGGTCGCCGAGCAGCGCGGCGGCGATCCCCAGCCGTTGGCCCATGCCAAGCGAGAGCGACCCGGCCCGCCGGCCGGCGATCTCCGACAGCCCGACCAGGCCGAGCACCTCATCCACCCGTCGAGCCGGAATGCCGTTGTAGCGAGCCATCGCGAGCAGGTGGGCGCGGGCCGAACGAGCCGGATGCCGGGCTCCCGCGTCCAGCAGCGCGCCGACCGATCGCAGCGGTTCCCGCAGGTCCGCGTACCGCCGGCCATTGACCAGCGCCGCCCCGGCCGACGGCCGGTCCAAGCCCATGATCATGCGCATCGTCGTGGACTTGCCCGAGCCGTTCGGCCCCAGGAAGCCTGTCACCCTGCCCGCCGCGACGGTGACATCGAGCCGGTCGACCACCGTCTTCTCGTCGTAGCGTTTCGTTACCGCCCGAAGTTCGATCACGCTGTTCCCTCCCTCGGCGTGGCGACGAACCTACGAACCTCCCGGTTCTCGCGACATGGCCGGAGGGCAAGCCGGCGACCCTGCTTTCGACAGGACTTCCGCCCGCCGACGATGCTGCGGTGCGACCTGCCGCACATCCGCCGCCACCCCTCGTCAACGCCGCCACCCCTCGTCAACAGTGCCGCCATCGGCGTGAACGGTGCCGCCATCGGCGTGAACGGTCAGGCAGGTCTGCCGCTGGCAAGCCTGTCCGGCGTGGGTACCCGCCTGCTCGGAGCGGGCGTTCACGGTGCCGCGTCGGTGCTGCGGGTGAGCTTCTCGAACCGTTCGACATCCTGGGCGGCGTCGTCGGCGGCCGCGTGGAAACCGGCGAGTGCGTCACTGCCCAGGAGGAGCAGTCTCGGTGGCTCGCTGTCCTCGGCGGCGTGCAGGATCGCGGCCGCGGCCTTCTCCGGTGCACCGCGCTGCGGGCTGGGCCCCGCGTCACCTGACCGTCCGAGCACCTCGTCGTAGGCGTCGATCCGGACGCCGGACCGCTCGGCGGAACGCCCCCGGAAGTCGGTGCGGAACGATCCCGGCTCGACGACCATGACGCGCAGCCCCAGCGGCTCGACCTCCTTGCGGAGCGATCCGGACAGGCCCTCCAGGGCAGCTTTCGCCGCGGCGTAGTAGCCCCCACCGGGAATGGTGATGCGGGCGCCCACGGAGGAGATGTTCACGATCAGGCCGTTCCCGCGGCGGCGCATGGCCGGCAGCGCCGCCCTGATCACCAGGGTGGGGCCGAAGAAGTTCGTCGCGAACAGACGCGCCACAGCCTCGTCCTCACCCTCCTCGACGGCGCAGGTGTACCCGTAGCCGGCGTTGTTCACCAGCACGTCGATGCCGCCGAAACGCTCCTCGGCTCCGGCCACGGCCGCGGTGATCGACGAGGGGGCGGTCACGTCCAGAGCCGTGGTCAGCACGGTCTCCGGGTAGGCCGCTCGGAGAGCGTCGAGGGCGGAGGTGTTTCTCGCGGTCGCGACAACCTGATGCCCGGCGGCGAGGACGTGCTCCGCCAGTGCGTGGCCGAGTCCGCTCGAAGCTCCCGTGATGAACCAGGTCGTCATGGGCCGTCTCCTCGTGAGGGTCGCGACCTCCTTCGTAAGGGTCGCGTCGCATCGTGCGTACCCGCGGGAGTCGGCGTTGATCCGGGTACTGACAGTGCCTCCCACGGCGTCGTGGGCGGCGTTAGCCTGACGTTTCCTTCGTCCTTCGCCCTTCGAACAGGAGGCCGGGGCAGGTGGGCCATGGTGCACCGATGAACGCGCGGCCGCCCGGGGCGGACGACGGGCCGACGAGTGCCGGCGGTCCCTTCCGGTTCACCGCCATCGGCACCGGCTGGGAGATCGACACCGGGCGCCCGCTGCCGGTGGAACTGCGACAGCGCATCGTCTCGCTCACCGACGACTTCGATCAGGTGTGGTCCCGTTTCCGCACGGACTCGCTGGTGACACAGGTCGCGCACGCCGAGGGCGGGGGGCGGTTCGAGTTCCCCGGCCGGGATGTCGCGCTGTTCGAGCTCTACGACCGTCTTGTCACCGCGACCGGCGGCGCGGTCGATCCGCTCGTCGGGCGGGACCTCGAGCTCCTCGGCTACGACGCGCGGTACTCCCTGGTGCCCGCCCAGGCCGCCGCCGCTCGTGGCCGGCGCCGCGACTCCTGGCTCTCCGACATCCGCCGGGAGGCAACCACGATCACCACGGATCGTCCGGTGGTGATCGACGTCGGCGCGGCCGGGAAGGGCCACCTGGTCGACCTCATCGCCCACACGCTGCTGGCCGCCGGCCTCGCCGGTTTCGTGATCGACGGCAGCGGAGACCTGCGACATCGCGGAACCGAGCCGGTCACCGTGGGCCTGGAGCACCCCACCGCGCCGGGACGGGTCATCGGCACCGTCCCCCTGCGGGACGCGGCGCTGTGCGCGTCGGCGACGAGCCGACGGGCCTGGGGCGACGGGCTGCACCACATCCTCGACGGTCGGACCCGGCGCCCCGTGTCGGAGGTGGTGGCGACCTGGGCCATCGCCGCGGACGCCGCCACCGCCGACGGGCTGGCCACCGCGCTGTTCGTCAGCGAACCGGACTGCCTGCGCTCGTTCGCTTTTCGCTGGGTACGCATGCTTGCCGACGGCAGGGTCCAGTGGTCGAACAACTTCGGCGGAGAGCTCTTTCTCTGACGCTGGTCACCCCCTCGTCCGTGCACAGCCACACGAGAGAGAGGACGGTATGAAGTCGGACATCCTCACCCGCACGGCCTTCGCGGCCGCCGCGTCGGTCGCGGTGCTCGTGCCCCTGGCCGGATGCGGTGACTCGGACCCGCAGTCGGCGTCGCCGAGAACGACCAGCACGTCACCTGCCAGCACGTCACCCGTCAGCACGTCGCCGGGCGGCATGAGCTCGAGCGGCACCGACTACGAGGACGGCACGTACACCGTGCGAGGCGTCTACGGGGGCGCGCCGTCCTACATGACCGTGGCGGTCACCCTCGCCGCCGACACGATCACCGGCGTCACCGTCGAGCCGATGCCGGAGAACAACGAGACCTCCCGCGGCTACCAGGAACGGTTCGCCGCGGCCGTGCCGGCCGAGGTGATCGGAAGGAGCCTCGACGAGGTCAGGGTCGACAGGCTCGCGGGCGCCAGCGGCTGCGCGGAGGGATTCAACGACGCCCTCGCGAAGATCCGGGAACAGGCAGCCACCGACACCTGATACCGGCGGCGGTACGTCCGCCGGCGACGAGCCGGTCAGTCGGTGGATTCCGGAACCGGCGCGTGGTCCTGGCGCTGACTGCCCGGCACTGGCACCGGCACCGGCACCGGCACCGGCGCGGTGCTGATCGCCTCCTCGCGATCCCCCCGGGCCGGGCTCTGGGCGACTACGGCCGGTGCGGCCGCGGGCACGGCGGCCGCGGGTGCGGGTGCGGCGTCGGCCGGATGCGGGCGCATGAGGTAGGCGACCAGCACGGCGGCGACGACGCCGACGGCGCCCGCGACGGCGAAGGTCAGCTGCACACCGCTCACCGCGGCGGCGTGCACCGCTGCGTCCAGGGCCTCTCGGGCTGGGGGCGGGCTGCTCTGCAGGACCTGCCGAGCTCCGCCGCCGGCCACGGCGTGGGCGACCTGCGCGGCCTGGGGGACGTCCCGCTCGGCCAGGATGTCGTGCGCCCGGGTCGCGAAGACGTTGCCGAGCACGGCGATGCCGATGGCGTAGCCGAGCTGGCGGGCGGTGTTGACCGCGCCCGCGGCCATGCCGCCACGCTGGGGCGGCACGAACGACATCGACACCGAGCCGAGGATCGGGATGACCAGACCGACCCCGAGGCCGATCACCGCGAAGCCGGGCAGCACCGCGCCCCAGCGCGCCGAGCCGTGCACCAGGGCGGCGACGAGCAGCGCGCCGAGGCCGACCAGCAGCAGGCCCGCGGAGATCACCCGATCGGGCCGCCGCTCGTGCAGCAGCCGGCCGAGGCCGGCCGAGACGGCGAAGGCGGCGGCCGACAGCGGGAGGCCGGTGAGGCCGGCGGCGAGCGGGCCCATGCCGAGGACGGACTGCATCCAGATCGAGGTGTAGGTGAACGCGGCGAACGCGGCGAAGGTCATCAGCAGGCCGGTGAGCAGCACGGCGACGAACCGCCGGTCACGCAGCAGGGTCAGGTCGAACAGCGGCTCCCGGATCCGCGTCTCCACACCGGCGAAGGCGGCCAGCAGCACCGCGGAGGCCGCCAGCAGCGCCCAGACCCCGAGGTCGGACCAGCCGTCCTCGTTCGCGCGGATCAGCGCGTAGGTCACGCCGCCCGCGGCCCCGGTGAAGGTCACGATGCCGCCGAGGTCGACCCGGACCCGCCGCGGCGGGTGCGCGTCCCGCAGCACCAGCAGGCACAGCGCGATTCCGGCGATGCTCACCGGCAGGTTCACGAAGAAGATCCAGCGCCAGGAGACGCCTTCGGTGAGCAGCCCGCCGAGGATCGGCCCGACCGCGCTGGACGCCCCCGACACCGCTCCCCACACGCCGTACGCGGTGCCCCTGTCCCGCCCGGAGTACGAGCTGTTGAGGAGGGCGAACGTGGTGGCGAACATGGCTGCCGCGCCGACCCCCTGCACGGCCCGGGCCGCGATCAGCATCTCCGGGTTCGGTGCCAGGCCGCACAGCAGCGACGAGACGGCGAACAGCAGCAGCCCGGCAACATACATCCGGCGGTGCCCGACGATGTCGGCGATCGAACCGACGCCGAGCAGCAGTGCGGCCAGGGCGAGGGCGTAGGCGTCGATCACCCACTGCAGTGCGGTGAGGGACGCCTCCAGATCGGTGACCAGATCCGGCAGCGCGACGTTCACGATCGTGACGTCGACCAGCAGCATGAAGGTGCCGAGACAGACTGTCAGCAGCGGCAACCATTTGCGCATCGCGGTACCTGTGTCCCTGATCGGTGGATCGGCGGATCGGGCCGCTTCACGGTCTCGCTTCTGAAATCAGAAGTCC
Organism: Parafrankia sp. FMc2; assembly: GCF_041008525.1. Classification (NCBI taxonomy): domain Bacteria; kingdom Bacillati; phylum Actinomycetota; class Actinomycetes; order Frankiales; family Frankiaceae; genus Parafrankia; species Parafrankia sp. FMc2. The sequence continues at coordinate 23,909 of NZ_JBFLUG010000083.1, forward strand.
AACAGCTGGTTCTGCTGAGATCTAGAATCTGTGGTTATGGAGCTGCGTCAGCTGGAGTACTTCGTCGCGGTCGCCGAGGAGCGCAGCTTCACCCGGGCGGCGGAGCGGGTGCGGATCAGCCAGTCCGGCGTCAGCGCGCAGATCCGCCAGCTGGAACGTGAGCTCGGCGCCGAGCTCCTCGACCGCTCCGGGCGGGCCATCACCCTCACCGCCGCCGGCCGGGTCGCCCTCGACCACGCCCGTGTCACGCTCGCGTCCGCCGGCGCCGTGAGCCGGTCGGTCGGCGAGGTGACGGGCCTGCTCCAGGGGCGCGTCACCCTCGGCATGGTCAGCGGGTGCACGCTGGAGCCGCTGTTCGACGCGCTCGCGGCCTTCCACCAGGCGCGGCCGGCAGTGGAGATCCACCTGCGGGAGGGTCGCTCCGACCGTCTCGTGGAACAGGTGCGCGACGGCGTTGTCGACGTGGCGCTGGTGGGGATGGCCGCCGCGGCGCCCCTCCCGGACGGGCTCGACTCCTGCATCGTCCTCCGTGACCGGCTCGTCGCCGCGGTTGCCCCCGGGCACCCGCTGGCCGGCCGGGCGGAACGCGCCCCGTTGCGGGAGGTGTGCGCCCACCCGCTGGTCTGTATGCCCGTCGGCACCGGGCTGCGTGCCATGGTCGACCAGGCCTGCGCCGCCCAGAACCTCCAGCCCACGATCACCCTGGAGGTGAGTACCGCGGACGCCCTGGCCGCGCTGGCTGTTCGCGGTGTCGCCGTGGCGATCATGGTCGGGTCGATGGTCGAGTCGCATGACGACCGACTCACCGCGGTGGCGATCACGGATGTGCAGGCCCCGGCCCTGCTGTCCCTCGTCTGGCGTGCCGGGCGCAACCCCGCGGCCTCGGAGCTGGTCGATCGCGCCCGGCACACCTTCGCCGGCGACAGCCGCGCCTCCGGCCCTGGCTCGGGCGGCCGGGCAGGCAGGCAGGCGGTTGAGCGGTTGAGCGACTGAGCGAGCGTGTGCCGCAGATTGTGTACTGATCTGCCCGCAGAACACGTACTCCAAGTTCCGCGGAACATGTAGTGTTGACGCGTGGGCGTGTCGGGGTACGTGCCGCGGATCGCGGATCGGCAGCTGGCCAGCCTGCTCGCCGAACTGCCCGCCGTCATGGTCACGGGCCCGCGTGCCGCGGGGAAGACCACCTCGGCCCGGCGGATCGCCAACGACGTCCTGCGGCTGGATGACCCCGCCGTCGCCGCGGCGGTCGCCGCGAACCCGGATGCCGCCCTGCGCCGCACCACCGAGCCCGTCCTCCTCGACGAGTGGCAGGAGGTGCCGGAGATCCTGGGCGCGGTCAAGCGTGCGGTCGACGATGATCCCCGTCCTGGTCGTTTCCTTCTCACGGGGAGTGTCGAGGCCGATTTCACCACCCGTCAGTGGCCCGGGACAGGTCGTGTCGTCCGGCTGGTACTGCACGGGCTCACCGAGCGGGAGATCTCCGGTGCTGTCGACCAGCCGGGCCTGATCGATCTGCTTCTCGACTCCGACATCTCCCGCCTGAGCGTCTCCGGGCCGCCCCCGAGCCTGGACGACTATGTCGACCTGGCGCTGCGGAGCGGGTTCCCCGAGGCCGCGTTGAACCTGCGGGCACCGGGGCGGCTCGCCTGGCTGGACTCCTACATCGATCATGTCGTGACCAGGGACGTGCTTGCCGCGGGAGAGCAGCGCGACCCGGTCCGGCTGCGTCGTTACCTCGAGGTTCTCGGGTTGTCGACGGCAGGGCTTCCCGCGGACGGCACGGTCTACCAGGCCGCGGGCATCAACCAGCGGACCGCGGACGCCTACGACCGGATCCTCGCCGCTCTTTATCTCATCGATCTCGTCCCGGCGTGGTCGACGAACCGTCTGAACCGACTGACCAAGCGGGCGAAGAGATATCTGACTGATCCCGCGCTCGCGCTCGCCGCCGCCCGGGTGGACGAGCGCAGCGTCCTGCGGGACGGGGATCTGCTCGGCCGGATACTCGACACCTTTGTCGCCGCCCAGCTGAGGCCCGAGGTGGCCCTGCTGCACCCGCGTGCCCGGCTGCACCACCTCCGCTCCCGTGACGGGCAGGAGGTTGACGTTGTTATCGACGTCGGGCGCGGTCAGGTGGTCGCCATGGAGGTCAAAGCCTCGTCGGCGCCTTCGGTACGGGACGCGCGCCACCTTCTGTGGCTGCGCGATCAGCTCGGTGACGACTTCCGCGCCGGGGTCGTGTTCCACACCGGTCCAATGCCCTTCGACCTCGATGACCGGATCTGGGCGCTGCCTGTCAGCGCCCTGTGGGCAGCCCGGATCGAGTAACCCGCTGCGCCCTGCGTGGTGGTCCACGGGCCGCGCAGGCCGCGCAGGCCGCGCCGTGCTCCCGCCCGGGCAGCTGTGCTGGGCGGGCGGGAGACCTCCGGGTCCGGGTGTGGCGCTCCGGTCACCAGGTGCTGTTGACCAGCCCGGTGCCGAGGTAGACCTGGTCGAAGAGGTTGCCGTCGTTGTCGTCGGTGTAGGCGATCACGAGCTGGCCCCACGGGTTGACCCCGAGCGCCGGCTCGTCCTGGCGCCCGGTGACGGTGGTGTGCACCCGCAGCCGGGGCAGCCGCCCGGTGGTCGTGCCGTCCGGGTTGAGGCCCTGGGCGTGGACGTCGGTGTCCTGCGCCCAGGTGACGACCGCGCCCCGCTGGTCGTCGATCCCGGTCTGCGGGTCCGTGCCGGGGAGGATGACCTCGGGGCCCGCCGCGTTCGCCGCGCTGAACGAGCGGGCACCGACCTGCGCGGAGCCGTTCTGGTTGGTCTCCCAGGCCACGACCTGGTCACCGTTGAGGTTCACCGAGACCGCCGGGTGGACCTGGTCGCCGCCGGTCGCCACGTTGGCGACGCCCTGGGCCACCTTCACCGTGCCCGACGGGGTGAGGATCTTGCGGCCGACGTTGAAGGAGCCGTTGGCGTCCCCGTCCTCGTCCCAGACGACGACGGCGTTGCCGGCGCCGTCCACCGCGACGTCGGGCCGGCGGTGGGTGCCGCCCGTCGTGTGCACCTGGGCCTCGTAGGTCCTGGACGTCACCGACGCGAAGCCCGCCACCCGCACCGTCGGCGCGGCGGTGCCCTGGACGTCCTCGAACGCGACCGCGAAACCGGGTCCGTCGGGGTCGGCGGCGACGTGCGCGTTCAGCTGCTGGCCGTCGGCGTTCGCGTTCGCCTGCGCGGAGCCGGTGACGGTGCCGGCGGTGTTCACCGCGCGCACCGCGATGTTGTAGTAGCCGTTGCCGTCCGGGTCCTCGGCCCAGATGACGACCGCGGTGCCGTCCTCGCGCAGGGCGACGTCCGGCTGGACGTGCCGCCAGTTCCCGCTCCCGCCCGCCGACAGCTTCTTCTCGAACAGGGACGTCCCGTCGCGGTAGAGCCGCAGGAAGACCTCGGTGTGCACGGTGTTCTCGGGGGCGGTGGAGTCCCGGTCGTCCTCCCAGACGACGGCGGTGTAGCCGTTGCGGGTGGCGGAGACCTCGGCGTTGTCCTGGTCGCCGGTGGCGGTGGAGTTGGCGACCGTCCAGGTGACGTCGGCGGTCGTGGTGCCGTCCGCCGAGGCCGGGGCGGCCAGCGCGCTGGCCAGGGCGGCCACGCCGGTGGCGCTGACCACCGCGAGGCGGATGACGCGCCGGTGGCGGGACCGCTGGTTCCGGTCCGGAATCTGGTTCTGGTTCGGATTCTGCTTTCTGATCATGCCCGGCCTCCGCCTCACGCCGTCTGCAGGCCGGGGTTGCCGGCCTCGATCACATAGCTGCGCGCCGTGCTGACCGCGGCGCCGCGCACGGTGACCTGGTTGAGGGCGCGGAAGTCCACCGCCATCTGGGTGGGGGTGGTGACGGTGCGGACATAGCCGCGCCGGTTCCCGTTGAACTTCACATGCGGGTTGAGGCTGGACAGCCCCGTCCCGGTGGCGGTGCCGTCCCCGCCGGAACTGATCGACGTGGTCACCAGCTCCGTGCCGATCACCTGGTTCTGGGTCGTGTAGTCGTCCATGATGTCGGCGGCCCACGACTGGTGGACGTCCCCGGTGAGCACCACCGTGCTGGTGTTGCCGCGGGCCTGCCAGCCCTGCTGGATGCGGCCGCGGTTGGCGGTGTAGCCGTCCCAGGCGTCCATGCTCTTCGAGCCGTCGGCGGCGGCGAGGCGCTGGGTGAAGAACACCTGCTGGCCGAGGATGTCCCAGGTGCCGAGATGCTGGCCGAGGCCGTCGAGCAGCCACGCCTCCTGGGCGGCGCCGGTCAGCGTGCGCGCCGGGTCGTCGGCGGCGGGGCAGACCTTCGTCCCGTCGCCGCAGGCCTGGTCGTTGCGGTACTGGCGGGTGTCGAGCATGTGGAAGGTGGCCAGGCTGCCCCAGCGCAGCCGCCGGTAGAGCGCCAAATTCTGGTTGACGGGAATCTGCGCCGAGCGCAGCGGCATGTGCTCGTAGTACGCCTTGTAGGCGGCGGCACGCCGGGCGGTGAAGTCACCGGCGGGGCTGGCGTCGTTGCGGACGAGGTTCGCGTAGTTGTTCTCGACCTCGTGGTCGTCCCACACCGTCACCCACGGCGCGGCGGCGTGCGCGGCCTGCAGGTCGACGTCGGTCTTGTACAGCGCGTGCCGCACCCGGTAGTTCGCCAGCGAGCTGATCTCGGCGCTGGGCACGTGGGAGCGCACGCCGGAGCCGGTGCCGCCCTCGTAGAGGTAGTCGCCGAGGTGCAGGATCAGGTCCGGGTTCTCCTCGGCCATCCGGCGGTAGGCGGTGAAGTAGCCGGCCTCGTAGTGCGAGCAGGAGGCGAACAGCATCGTCAGCGCCGGGCTGGTGCCGACGGCGGGCGCGGTGCGGGCCCGTCCCACGGGGGAGATCTGCCCCGAGGCGCGGAAGCGGTACCAGTACTCCCGGTTCGGTGCCAGGCCGCCGACCTCGACGTGGACGCTGTGCGCCCAGGCCGCCACCGCGCTCACCGAGCCGCTGGCGGCGAGCTGGGTGAAGTAGCGGTCGTTCGCCACCTGCCACTCGACGGTGACCGGTGCGCTGGACATGCCGCCGAGGCCGTCCGCGCTGAGCGGGCTGGGCGCGAGACGGGTCCACAGGACGAAACCGTCCGCGGTGGGCTCGCCGGAGGCGACACCCAGGGTGAAGGGATAGGACGCGGCGCGGGCCACGGACACGCCGGCCACCGCCGTCCCCACCCCGGCCAGCCCGCCCAGCAGGACGTGCCGTCGGTTCAGTCGGGTCATGGGTAGGTTCCTACGGCCCGGCGCGGCCGGCGGAAGCATCCTCGGGCGACTGTTCACGGAACGTTCCCCGCCCGGATCGTCGATATCGGGAACCGGATGTCAATGGCAATACCGGGTTCACTCCGCCTTCTTTGAAATGTGGGCGAAAATGCAGAATCGAGGTATTCGAAAGGCCCTGCCGGCGGGCGTCTCCGGCCGCGGCACAGGGTCGCGGGCGTGCGGGTGTGATGACCGAGATCGGGAGTACCGCGGCGGTGTCGTCGGTTCCGCGGCCCGGCGGCGCGGGCTGCGGCCGGCTGTAGTCACTGCTGTGCGGACCGAGGTGCCGCATCCCGCCTGGGTGCATACTTGGGTGAGCTGAGTAGTTTGCCTGGGTTGTCGGCCGTCGATATGCTCCGGACCGTGTCGGGCCAGGTTCTCGTGCTGCCCGCGAGGCATCGTGCCCCGCGGCGCGGGCCGGCCGTACGGGCCGTGTGGCACCGCACCGGTGGCTGGTGGCACATCCCTTTTCTGGTGCTGCTCGCGGCGGGTCTCGCCGTGCGCCTGGCGGCGGTCGCCGGGTACCGGCCGGCGCTGTGGTTCAACGACAGCTACGACTACATCAGCGTCACCCTGCGGCCTGAGCCGTATGTGGTCCGGCCGTCCGGTTACAGCTTCTTCCTGCGGCTTCTGCTGCCGTTCCACAGCTTCGAGCTGGTCGTGCTCGTGCAGCATCTGATCGGGCTCGCGGTCGGGGTGGGGATCTACGTCCTGCTGCTGCGCCTGCGCGTCCCGGCGTTGCTCGCCGCGGCCGGCGCCGCCCCGCAGCTGCTCGACGCCTACCAGGTCGCGCTGGAACACATGGTCCTGTCCGAGACGCTGTTCACCGCACTGCTGGTCGGTGCCGTGCTGTGCCTGCTGTGGAACCGGCGGGTCGGTGTCCTCGGCGCGCTCGGCGCCGGCCTGTTCCTGAGTGCCGCGTCGGTGACCCGATCCGTCGGGCTGCCGCTGGCGGCCGTGGCCGGCCTCTGGCTATTGGTCAGATGGCCCGGATGGCGGTCGGCCGGGGTGTTCGCCGCCGCGCTGGCGCTCCCGCTGGCGGCCTACTGCGGCTGGCATCAGGCCGAGCACGGAACGTTCGCGGTCTCCGGCAGCACCGGAATCTTCCTGTACTCCCGGACGGCAACCTTCGCGGACTGCTCGGTCCTCAACCCGCCTGAGCGGTTGCGGGTCCTCTGCCCGGCCGGACCGGTGGACTCCCTGCAGGTCCCGTCCGACTACATCTGGCACGGCACCTCGCCGCTGTTCTTCGACATTCCCGGGTACCCGTACGACCCGAAGAACATTCCCAGGTACACATTCGCCCCGGGGAGGGAGAAGCTGGCGCGGGAGTTCGCGGTCCTCGCGATCACCCGGCAGCCGGGCGACTACCTGCGCACCGTCGCCCACGACTTCCGCCGGACGTTCCGCTCGCGCCTGGACGACTACCCGAGCCGGATGGTCGCCGAGCGCTACTCCTTCGCCGGGGCGATGGTCCCCGTCACGAAGCCGGACCATGAAACCGCCGATATGCGTGCCTACGAGCGCGGGGAGTTCATCACCACGGCGCACGACCCAGCGGCCGGATGGCTGGTCTCCTACCAGCGACACGTGCGCGTCCCCGCGCCGGCCATCGGCCTGCTGCTGGCGGCCGCGCTGGCCGGTGCGCTGCTGGCCGTCCGCGACCGGGCGCTCCGCGCTCCGCTCCTGCTGCTGGCCGCGGTCGCCCTGCTGGCGCTGCTCCTGCCGCCGGCCACCGCCGGCTTCGACTATCGCTACGTGCCCCCGTCGTTCCCGTTCCTCGGAGCCGCCGCCGCCCTGGCCGCGGCCGGCGCGCTCCGCTTCGGCCGTGGACTCGTCCGCAGACTCCGCCCCGGCCCAGGCCCGGCTGCACCCGGCCCGGCCATACCCGTCCAGCCTGGACCCGGCGCGGGGGATCTCGGCCCCGGGGGTCTCGGCCCGGGGGATCTCGGCCCGGGCGAGCCGGGTCAGGCCGAGCCTGGCCAGCCGCGCGGGGACCCGGGCCCCACAGGCCCGCCCGGCTCGCCGGGATCCGCGGGTTCGAGGGCCTCCAGCCAGCGCTCCACCACCTCCAGGGTCTCCTGATGCCCCGTGGAGAGGCCCAGCGCGCTCTCCATGACCAGCACGCGCGAGATGCTCGACATCAGCACCGTCGCGACCACCGGCGGGAGCGTGGCGTGATCGACGCCGCGGGCCGCCAGGACGGTGGCGAGGGCGGCCCGCTCCGCCTCGCGGAACCGCTCGGCGTAGGCGGCGATCTCCGCCCGGATGGTCTTGCGGTGGTTGGCCAGCGCCATGAACTCGACCACCATCGCCGTCCCGCGCGGGTCGATGTCGATCGCCCACAGCGCCCGCAGGCAGCGCGGTGAGCTGACCGCCGCGTAACCCTCTTCCAGCATGATCTGAGCGGTGGCGTCGAGGAGCGCCGCGCGGGTCTTCGAGTCCTCCCCGCCGAGGCGGTGGGCCGGGGCCGGGGCCTACCGGTGGCGCCGGCCTCCCCGGTTCCCGGAGGCGAGGAGCTCGGCACCCGCACAACATAGTCGCGGGACGGTCACGCGCAGCATGGAAGCGGCCCGGCCGGTGCGTGGCTCCGTTACCCTGACGAGATGGCCGCACCTGCTCATCTGACCGAGAGACCGGCAGAAACGGTCAGGGTCGGCCTGGTGGACATGCGCCGCGGCGGCACCGCGCTCGGTGGCAGCTACCTGCACGAGGGTGCGGGAATGGTCACCGGGTGGCACTCCCACAACCTGCACCAGATCGAGTACGCCATGGCCGGCGTGGTCGAGGTGGAGACGGCGAGCGCCCACTACCTGCTCCCGCCGCAGCAGGCCGCGTGGATCCCCGCCGGCCTCGAGCACCAGGCCACGCTCAACCCCGGCGCCCGCACGATCGCGGTGCTGTTCGACCCCGGCATCATCCCCCGTTCGGACGCCCGCGCCCGGATCCTGGCGGTGCCGCCGCTGATCCGGGAAATGATGATCTACGCGGTGCGCTGGCCGATCGCGCGGCCCGGCGGCGACGTGGTCTCCAACGGCTTCTTCCGGACGCTCGGCCACCTGGTCGCCGAGGCACTGGAACACGAGGCCCCGCTGAGCCTGCCGACCTCGTCCGACCCGGTGGTGGCGGCGGCGATCGCCTACACCCAGGCGCATCTCGACGCCGTCTCGGTCGGGGAGGTCGGCCGGGCGGTCGGGGTCTCCGAGCGGACGCTGCGCCGCCAGTTCCAGACCACGCTGGGCATGTCCTGGCGGGAGTACCTCCTGCAGGCACGGCTGCTGCGTGCCATGGCGCTGCTCGCCGACCCGGCGATGTCGGTGCTGGAGGTCTCCACCGCGGTGGGTTTCGAGAACCCGAGCGCGTTCGCGCGGGCGTTCGCCCAGCACTGCGGCGAGAAACCGTCCGCGTACCGGCGCCGGACCGGCGGTACCGCCGCTCAGTCCGAGCCGGACCTGCCGTCTCCGCGCCGGCCGGGCGCGAGGACGTCCTGACCGAACCGGGCCCGTCACGTCATGCCGGGTGCCGGGTGCCGGGTGCTGGGTGCCGAGGGCGGTGCCGCGCTGCGCGACCGGGGAGGCCGAAGGGGGTCATACCGGGCCGTCCGGTGGTCACTGGGCACGGCGGCGGGGTAGGCAGGTCTGCATGCGCACCACTCGAAGCAGATCCGGCCCCTTTCTCCTGGCCGCCGCGACGTCACTCGCAGTGCTGCTCACCGGATGTGGCGGAGAGGACGCGGCTGACCAGACCGTCGAGCCTGCCCCGGTCACCGCGAGCGCGCCGTCCCGGCCGGCCGCCGGCGGCCCGGCGACCACAGCGGTGACCGGCGTGAACGACGGTCCGCCCGCCTGCGCGGCGTCCGGCCTCACCGCGGCCGTGGCGGATCTCGAAGGCGCGGCGGGCCACGTGTACGGGCACCTCGTGCTCACCAACAGCGGCTCGACGTCCTGCGCGATCACCGGGTACCCCGGTGTCTCGGTCGTGGACGACGCGGGTCGGCAGATCGGGGCGCCAGCCGACCGGACCGGGCCGGCGGGTGAACCCGTGACCCTGGCACCCGGTGGCCGGGCGACCGCGACGCTGGCCATCACGCAGCCCGGGTTGCTGCCGGGGTGCGAGAGCACCGATCAGACGGTGCGGGGGACGAGCCTTCGGGTCTACCCGCCGGACGACCGGGCCAGCCTGCAGGCGCCGGTGGCCGACGGGGTGCAGACCTGCCGCGACCCGGCGGTCCACCAGCTGACCGTGACCGCCTTCTCGGCGGCCTGACCCGGGCGGCGGCCGACCGGCGCGCGGAGCCTGCCGCGCGCGGCGGGGCGTGCGGCGTGCGGCGGGGCGTGCGGTGTGCGGTGTGCGGTGTGCGGGGG
>NZ_JBFLUG010000084.1:0-33413 GCF_041008525.1 Parafrankia sp. FMc2
CCTCTCTGGGCTCGTGGGCTCGGGTACTTTCATACGAGGCGGCCCCCCGAACAGCGGAAGGCGGGTGCACGCCCCGCGGAGGGGCACGCACCCGCCTCGTTTCTCCGGTGCTCGCCACCGCTGTCCCGTCAGGCGGCGGCCTCGTGGCCGAGGTAGGCGCCCTCGATCTCCTGGAGGTTCGCCCGGGCCTCGTCCGCGGAGCCGGACCAGACCACGCTCCCCCGCCGCAGGATGTAGGCGCGGTCGGCGATGGCGAGTGCCTGCCGGGCATGCTGCTCGACGAGAAGCACCCCCGCGCCGCGGTCGGCCGCGCTGCGCAGTGCCTGCATGAGCCGGGTCACGATCTTCGGCGCCAGGCCGAGCGAGAGCTCGTCGGCGAGGAGGACCGACGGCTCGGCGGCCAGGGCCCGCGCGGTCGAGAGCATCTGCTGCTCGCCGCCGGAGAGCAGGCCGGCCCGGCGCCGCAGCAGCGGCCGCAGCTCCGGGAACAGGTCGAGCGCACGCTCGACGGGGCCCGGGCCGATCCGGAGGTTGTCACGGACCGAGAGCCGGGAGATGACCGACCGCTCCTCGGGGATGATCCCCAGGCCGCCGCGCACCCGGTGGTGCAGCGCCGCGTCCGTCGGCTCGCCCCGCAGGTGGACCTCCCCGCCGAGGCTGGGCAGCGCCCCGGACAGCGTGAGCAGCGTCGTGGTCTTGCCGGCCCCGTTCGGGCCGAGCACGACGACGATCTCGCCCGGGCACACGTCCAGGCTCACCTCACGGACGCACGGGACCCGCCGGTACCCGGCCGAGAGGCTCCTCGCCTCCAGCACGGGTGCGACCTCGGTGGTGGTCGTCATGCCGCACCTCCTCGCTCGACGGTCGGCGGCCGGCCGGCCGCGGTCCCGTCGTCGTGTGTGGTGGTCATGGCCCGGTGGGTCATGGCCTGGTGAAGATGGGGATGTAGCCGTCGCTGGTCTGCTCGACCTTGCCGTCCCGGACGATGCCCTCGATGATCTGGCTGTTGAAGAGGCGGGGCATGCGGGGGAGGTCGGTGAAGGGCTTGGTGGTGCTGAAGCCCTCGGGGAGCAGGCCGAAGACGTTGAAGTCGGTGAGGTTGCTGAAGGCCCTGAGGACGCTCTCGCGGGTGATGTCGCCGTCGATGGTGCGGGCGACCTGCGCGAAGGCCCAGGTGCCGAGCCAGCCCTGCAGGCTGACCTGGTCGATCTTCTTGCCGGGCTGGTACCTGGCCATCTCGTCGCGGTAGCGGACGATGCCTTCCTGATCGCTGGAGACGAGAGGCAGGCCGGAGGCGACGAGCACGCCGTTGGCCTTGTCACCGAGGGCCTCGAGGGTCTCGGGACGCAGGACGGAGCTGCTCGCGGCGAGTTTCTGGTCGTAGTCGCCGGCCTGGGTGGTGGTGAGCCAGGCGGCGAAGTGGGTGGGCATCATCGCGAGGGCGACGGCGTCACCGTCCGCGCCGCGGGTGACGGCGGGGGTGAGGTCGGTGGCGGTGACGTCGATCGGGATGCCGCCCTTGATGGTCAGCCCGCGGCCCTTCTGCAGGGCGGCCGTGTTGAACTGCACGGCGGCAGCCGCCTGCGCGACGTTCGTGTAGGCCACCTGGATGTCGGTGGCACCCGCGTCGGCGAGCACGGTCGCGATGGCGGCACCTTCGGAGCCGGACAGCGGGAACGAGTTCGGCGAGTTCAGCGCGGACTGGCTCTGCGGCGGCGGGCCGATGTTGGGGACGCCGGCCTCGTTCAGGATGGTGTTCGTCTGCTCCTGGAAGGCCTGGAAGTCGCCGACCTCGGCGATGACGTCGCGGTCGGCGACGAGGTCACGGGCACACGCGATGGCCTTGGCGGGGGTGTCGGTCTCGCCGGCGTCGCAGACCTCGACCTCGAGCGGGCGGCCGTTGATGCCGCCGGAGGCGTTGACGGCCGCGGCGGCGGCCTGGGCGCCCTCGTAGGACTCGGTGTGCGGGGTGACGCTGTTCAGGGAGGTGAACACCTGCACGGTGATCGGTGCGCCGGTAAGCCCGGCGGCGCTGGTCGTGCTGTCGGAGTCGCCGTCGTCGCCGCCACAGGCGACGAGGGCGGCGGATAAGAGTCCGGCCGCGGCCATGGCCGCGAGAGTCCTGCGGATTATCACGTGATTTCCCTTCCCGGGTGTGGTTACTGTGCACAGACCGGCAGACCGGCAGGCCGGCCCGGTGGAGTGGTCGGGTCGCGCGGTGGATGTGTCTCGCGGGTGGCCCGGCCCGGGGCAGGGCGGCACGGGGGTTTTCCGCGTGGCTGTGTTTCCCGTGTGGGCGTGTTTCCCGTGCGGGCGCGTGTGTGTTCCGGACTGGCCGGGTCCGGTGGCCGGCCACTGGGGGTGGTTTGTCCCATTCCGCCCACCGCGGCCAGAGTTTAAACTGAGTCAAATTTAGCGGGGCCCTCTTTTTAACAGGTAGAGGCAGGTCACACAACCCTGGAGCGGGGGTGGCCGTGACGCTCGAGCCGGCGGGACGGGCTGCGGCCGGACGGCGCGTGGCGGGATGGTGATGGTCGGTGGCCGCGGGGGTACAGGCCGACGAGGAGATGGAGATCCGGCCGTTCCGGACTCTTGCATAGTTAGACTTAGTCTAACTATGGTGTGCGAGCGAGGTCGTGACGGACCATGGCATCCAGGCCGGTTTCCACGCTCACCGCGGAAGGGAGCCACCACACGTGACTTTCACCATCGATCTGGGCGGCAAATCGGCCGTGGTCACCGGGGGCGGCCAGGGCGTGGGGCGGGCGATCTGCCTGAGCCTCGCCGCGGCCGGGGCCCGGGTCATCGTCAACGACTACGTGCCCGACCGGGCCACCCTCGTCGCGAAGGAGATCGAGGAGCTGGGCGGGGCCGCGCTGGCCAGCCCCTTCGACGTCTCCGACTACGCGGCGGCGACCAGGGCGATCGGCACGGAGAAGGTCGACATCCTGGTCAACAACGCGGGCAACGCCGGTCCCCCGGCGGTGGAGGCCGCGCCGCCGGGCGGGCGCGGCCCCTCGGTCAGCCTCGGAGAGTTCACGAACACCGAGCCGGCCGACTGGGAGCGGTACTTCGCCGTGAACCTCTACGGCGTCATGAACTGCACCCGCGCGGCACTCCCCCACATGATCGCCGCCGGCAACGGGCGCATCATCACGATCGTGTCGGACGCCGGCCGCGTGGGTGAGCCGCACATGGCACCGTATGCGGCGGCGAAGGCGGGAGCGGCGGGCTTCACCCGGGCGATCGCCCGCGAGGTGGGCCGGGACGGGATCACCGTCAACAACGTCGCGCTGGGCACCGTCGACACCATCGGCCTCGAGGACATGGCGCGCGAGTCGCCGGAACTGGCCGAGCGCGTGCGGCGGCAGCTGAAGCGTTACATCGTTCCCCGACTCGGGCAACCCGACGACGTGGCCGGCCTCATCACCTTCCTCGCCAGCCCGGCGGCGTCGTGGATCACCGGCCAGACCTATCCGGTGAACGGCGGCTATTCGGTCAACATGTGACGGCGCGGCACATCGGAATGCCCGGTTTGCCAGAAAACCCGCGCATTCCGGCGGCAGCGACAGTGACACCATCACGCGGGCCGCGAAGCCGAGGGATGCGCAGCAGCGCACGGCTGCGCCGGCACAGCCCCGAAGGGAACAGAAATGGATCCCGATCTCAGTCCGGACCAACGCCTCCTCAAGGAGACGACGGAACGGTTCATCGAGTCGCGCCTGCCGCTGCCGGCATTACGTGAGCTGATCGACGCCGGTGGCGAGGTCGACGCCTCGTACCGGCGCGAGGCCGCCGAGCTGGGCTGGTTCGCCTTCCTCGCGCCCGAGTCGCTGGGCGGGGGCTCGGTGTCCGGTGACGGGCTCCTCGACGCGGCCGTCCTGGCCGAGCTGCGCGGCCGGTACCTGCAGCCGGGTGCCTTCATCGACACGAACGTCGCCGTGGCGGCCCTGTCCCGGGACGGTTCGGAGGAGCAGGTCACGAAGATCCTGCCGAGTCTCATCGAGGGCGAGGCGTCAGTCGCCTGGGCCGTCGCGGACCCGGCCGGGGACTGGTCGGGCGCGACCGGCCTCGAGTGTCGGGCGGTGGACGGGGGGTACCGCCTGACCGGCAGCAAGGGTCTCGTCGTCGAGGCGCAGACCGCGCAGTGGCTGCTGGTGACGGTCGCCGCGCCGGAGGGCCCCACCCAGTTCCTGCTGCCGGCGGCGACGCCCGGAGTGCGCGTCGAGGTCCTGTCCGGGTTCGACCTCAGCCGGCGGCTGTGCGAGATCCACTTCGACGACGTCGAGGTGGACGGGTCCGCCGTCCTGGGAACGCCCGGCGCCGCCGCGGGCACGGCCGAGGCCCAGCTGCGGATCGCCGGAGTGCTCAGCGCCGCGGAGACCGCCGGGGCCATGCAGTACCTGTTCGACCTGGCCCTGCAGTACTGCAAGGACCGCATCGCCTTCGGACGTCCCATCGGCTCGTTCCAGGCGGTCAAGCACCAGCTGGCGGACAGCAGCCTCGCGGTGGAGATGAGCCACGCCGTGGTCACCTCCGCGGCGCGGGCCGTCCAGGCGGACAGCCACGGCGCGGCGCATGCCACGAGTCTGGCGAAGGCGTTCGTCGGCGACGCCGCGGTGGAGGTCGCGCACAGCTGCTGGCAGCACTTCGGCGGGATCGCGTACACCTGGGAGCACGACTTCCACTTCTACCTGCGCCGCCTCACGACCGACGCCTCGCTGTACGGCTCGCCGACCTGGCACCGCGAGCGGGTCTGCCAGTTGGCCGGGGTCTGACCGCGATGGGGAACGAAGGAGGGGCCATGGTCGCCGCGCCGGACCTGGAGGAGTACCGCGTGGCGGCGCGCAGCTGGCTCGCCGCGAACCTCGAGCGCCGCGAGGCCGGCCAGGCCGGCGGGCGTGGCGGCAGCGACGCGCACACGGAGGAGGACTTCCGCGCCGAGCGGGCGCTGCAGAAGAAGATCTACGAGGCTGGCTACGCCGGGATCAACTGGCCCAGCGAGTACGGCGGGCAGGGCCGCAGCGACGCGCACGCACGCGCCTTCGCCCTGGAGGCGATCCCCTACCGGCTGCCCGATCTGGGCCACGCCGGGGGCACGACCTACGGGCCGGTCGGGCAGACCCTCATCCGGCACGGCTCGCCGGAGTTCCTCGCCCGGCACATCCCGCGGATCCTCGCCGCCGACGAGCTGTTCGTCCAGCTGTTCTCCGAGCCGAACGCGGGCTCGGACATGGCGGGCATCACCACCCGGGCCGTGCGCACCGACGGCGGGTGGCTGATCACCGGCTCGAAGATCTGGACCAGCGGCGCCACCGAGGGCGACTTCGGCATGTGCCTGGCCCGGAGCAACTGGGACGCGCCCAAGCACCGCGGCCTGACCTGGTTCGCGGTACCGCTGCGGGCTCCCGGCGTGACGATCCAGCCGATCCGGGAGATCACCGGGGGCGCGGAGTTCTGCCAGGAGTTCCTCGACGACGTCTTCGTCCCCGACAACGACGTGATCGGCGAGGTCGACCAGGGCTGGACCGTCGCGCAGACCATGCTGCTCGTCGAGCGCGGCGCCGGCCGGGACGACCCGGTGAACCTGCCCGAGGTCGGCCCGGCCGAGCTCGACCCGTTCCTGGTCGAGCTCGCGCGGTCCGCCGGCCGCGCGCAGGACCCGGTGGCACGCCAGGCACTGGCGCGGATCCACACCGCCGACTGGGCCCGCGGGCAGCTCGGCCGGCGGATCACCGGCCTGTTGCGGTCCAGCGACAAGCCGGCGAGTGGAATCGCCTCCTACTGGAAGCTCTCCGCCGGTGTGTACAACCCGGAACGAGCGCGCCTTGCGCTGGAAATCGGGCGCGGGATCCCACTTGTCTGGCGGGAGGATGACGGCCGCCGGGCCACGCTGGACTATCTGAACAGCCGGGTCTGGTCGATCGCCGGCGGCACCAACGAGATGCAGCGCAACGCCATCAGCGAACGTGTGCTGGGCCTGCCCCGGGAGCCGAGCTTCGACCGGGGCAAGCCGTTCAACGAGGTACAGCGCAGCGCCCGGCAGTGGCTGGACAATAGCTGAGACGGAAGGCGCGATGTTCACCCGCGTTCACCGGGTGGCGGACGGAGGGGTGATGCGATCGGATGTGGCGGAAGTCTCGGGGACATCGGATGCATCACGCCCACTGTCGATGACCCCTGTGCCATCGGTATACTCCGGAAGGTGAGCATTTCGCCTGAGCCGCGGCGGCGCGCGGGTCTCCTGCAGGAGCGTTCCCGGGAGACCCGGCGCCGCCTGGTCCGTTCCGCGTTGCATTTGTGGACCGAGCGCGGTTTCGAGACCGGTATCGAGGAAACACGCGTCGAGGAAATCTGCCAGGCCGCCGGAGTGACAAAGGGTACGTTCTACTTCCACTTTGCTCACAAAGAAGACATCCTGCTCGAGATGGGTGTCGAGACGGCCACTCTCCTCAACGACACCGCGGATCGGTGTGTACGCTCCGACCGCAGTCTTGACGACTCCCTGCGCATGATGCTGAACGCGTTGGCGCGCAACATCAAGAGCACGCCACCGGCCGCGGTCAGCCGTGCGCTCGCCGAGTTCCGGCGCCCGCACCGGGCCCCCGTCTCCTATCAGGGGCCGGCCTTCGCCGAGGCCTTCGAGAAGGTGTTCGCGAAGGCCCAGGAAAAGGGCGAGGTGACCGAGGACATCGAGCCCGGGGAGATGTCACAGATCCTGGAGGCGCTGGTGGTCGACTCCATCATGGAGTGGTCACACGGCCGGCTCGGGCGGCTCAACCAGGCGCTGCACCGCCGGGCGGCCATCGTCACGGCGGGGTTGCACCCCGATGTGACCCTCCCGAGCTGACCCTGCTGCCTGCGCACCCTCGGTCTGTGCGTCTTCGGTCTGTGCGTCTTCGGTCTGCGGCCCAGGCTCCCGGGCCTCGGCCAGCGACCGCCGGTTGAGCTTTCCCGACTCGGAACGACCGAGATCGTCGACGATCTCGAAGGTCCGCGGCACCTTGTAGGCCGCGATGTGCTCCTTGCAGTAGTCGCGGACGGACTCCAGGAACTCCTCCCGCGACAGACCCGGCGCGAGCTGCACAATGCCGTGCACGCGCCGGCCCCAGTCGGCGTCACGCAGCCCGACCACGGCGGCGTCCGCGACGGCCGGATGCATCAGCAGCACCGCCTCGACCTCGGACACGTAGACGTTGGCTCCGCCGCTCACGATCATGTCGGTGCGCCGGTCCGCGATGTAGAGGTAGCCCTCGGCGTCCAGTGAGCCAAGATCGCCGATCGAGAGGTAGCCGCCGGGGCGGGTCCGCGGCTCGGCCCGCCCGACGTAGCGGACGGTGTGCCCGCCCCCCGCCGGGCGGAAGAAGAGCTCCCCCACCTCGCCGCGCGGCAGCTCCGCGCCGTCGTCGCCCACCACGAGGACCTCGGTGCCGAGCGGGCGGCCGACGCTGCCCGGGTGCGCGAGCCACTCGTCGCCGCGGATCTGCGTGCTGCAGACCCCCTCGGACGAGCCGTAGCCCATCACGAACCGCTCCGGGCCGACCAGGTCGATCCACGCGCGGATCACCCAGTGCGGACAGGCGCCCGCGCCCTGGACAACCCTTTCCAGGCTGGAGAGATCCCGCTCGCGCAGGCTGGGCGTGCGCAGCAGGCGGATCAGCATCGTCGGCACCAGTGCCAGGAAGGCGACCCGCTCGGTCTCGACGAGGTCGAGCAGCTGCTCCGGGTCGAACCGCTCCATCACGACGTTCCGGTAGTCGGCGAGCAGAGTGTGGTGGAGCAGCGCGAAGCCCTGCGTGTGGTACAGCGGCGAGCAGATCAGGTTCACCGGGTGCCGGTGGTCGCCTGTTCCGAGCAGCAGTCCCCCGCGGCCGGTGCCCGGCCCCCGCCGGACTGCAGGATGGCCGCCTGCGAGGAGGCGATCAGCTTCGGCTCGCCGGTCGAGCCACCGGATGCGATCAGCCACGCCGGGCGGGCCACCAGCGGCGGCGGCTCACTGCCGGTTCCGCCAGCTCCCCCGCCCGGGCTCTCGGCGCCCGCGGCGGCCGGGACCAGGTCGTCGACGGTGACCTCACCAGCGGCGGCGGGTGGCCGGTCGACGATGACCACGGCAGGCCGGGCCGCCGCGAGGATCCGCTCGCGTTCCCGCGCCGGCAGATCCGGGCGGAGTGGGAGCACCGTCGCGCCGGCTCGCCAGGCAGCGTGCGCGCACACCACATGTGCCGCGCGGCTGGAAAGTTCGACACACACCACATCGCCCGGCCGAACTCCCAGCCCGAGAAGGCCGGCAGCGGTGCGCCGGCTCGCTTCGGCCAGGCCCTCCCAGCGCAGTGTCTCGCCGCCGCGGGCGGTGGTGGAAAGCGCGATGGCAGCCGGGTGAATCGCGGCCAGCTCGTCCACGCGCTGTGGCCAGGTGACCGCCGTCACGTTATCGGGCAAGGCCGCGGCCTGAAGCGCCCACATGCCCGTGCCGGGCGGCCGTCAGCCAACCGGATAAGAAATCTTCGCAACCCACGATCTCACTCCTCGGCCACGCCGGAATACCACGGGGGACGGATGGCTGTGAGGGCGGAGTGTACGCGGTTCGCGGACCGGCGAGTAGGGGGCCGCGAACCGCGGATGGGGTAGCGCCCGAAGCTGTACCAGAGTTAGACTCGGTTCAAATCTGAGGCCATGATGAACTCTCTGGAGGGCGAGTTGACTGAGACCCCTCAGCTTGGGACGCGCGGAATCTATGTCGCCGATCTTGAGCAGAGCCTGTCCTACGGCATTTTCGATGCGGATCATCATCTGTACCCGCCGGCGGACGCGGTCACGCGATACCTCTCGGCTGAGATGACCGAGCGGGCCTGGCTGCCCGGAGAACCGAGGATGCTCACCGAGGAAGAGCACGAGGAAGACGACGAGGCCGACCACGAGCGGCGCACGCTCGGTGTCCACTCGCAGCCCGAGGGCGGCCACGGCGGCGTCGACATCTCCGAGCTCCCCGCGATGCAGGGAAGTATCCCGATTCCCGGCGCGATGCTCAACAAGCTGAACCCGATGAAGGACCTCGACCAGCTGAGCCGCGCCCAGCTTGTCGAGCGGTACAACGCGATGCGCCCGGCCTTCGAGAAGAAGGACCCGCGGCTGGCGCTGATGGACATGCAGAACGTCGAGGTCGCGGTGCTGCACGCCGTCGGCACCGGCTGGGAGAGCGCGTTCCGTCGCGGCGACGTCGAGGCCGGCTACGCGGTGAACCGGGCGTTCAACGACTGGCTGTGGGAGGACTGGGGCTTCGCCCACGAGAACCGAATCCTCGTTCCGGTCCCCGTCCAGCTGTACGACGTCGACTACGCGGTGGCCGAGCTGAAGCGGGGCCTCGAGCGCGGTGCCAAGCTCGTCGACCTGCTGCCCGGGCCGGCCTACAACGGCCGCTCGCCGTTCGACCCCTACTTCGACCCGTTCTGGCAGCTCGTGAACGACGCGAACATCCGGGTCGCCGTCCACCTCGGCGGCACCTACGCACGGCACGGCGCCGAGTGGAGCGAGGACCCGAACGCCCGCTACCAGCACTTCAACGGCTTCCAGTGGGTGTCCTACTGGGGCGACCGCCCGATCATGGACACCGTGACGGCGATATTCTACCACAACCTCTTCGGCCGCTTCCCCAAGATCAAGGTCCTGATCGCCGAGTTCGGCACCGTCTGGCTGCCGTACCTGCTGCGCAAGCTCGACCACGCAATGCTGCTGGGCCGCAAGCCGAAGTGGGGCACGCTTCCCGGCCGCCCGTCGTCGATCTTCAAGGAGCGGTGCGTGATCGCGCCGTTCCCGGAGGAGAACGTCTCCAAGGCGATCGAGACCGTCGGCGCCGACGTCCTCGTCTTCGGGTCGGACTTCCCGCACTCCGAGGGCATCCCCGACCCGATGCAGTACGTGTCGCTGATCAAGCACCTGGACGACACCACGATCCGCAAGATCATGCGCGACAACCTCGTGAACTTCCTCGCCGACTGACACCGACCCCACCCGGGCGCGCCCGTCCCGCCCGGGACACACGCTCGGTGGGTACCGGGCGGGATGGGGCCTACCGGTACCCACCGGATCCCACACGAACACCGGCCGGCGCACCGACCGCATGCGTCGCGGCCGCCGTTCACGGCGTCGCCGCCCGTCGTGGCCGATCGCAGGCGCTCGCAGCCCGTCGCCGCGCCGTCGCCGGGCCAGGCGCCGGGCCAGGCGTCGCGCCGGCCGGTGCCGCAGGAAGGTGGACTGGCCATGCGCTTCGCGCTGCGCTTCGATTTCCGCAACCCGGCTTTCGCGGGGACCACGACAGCCGACCGCTACGCCGCGGCGCTGGACATCGCCGAGTGGGCCGACCGGCTCGGCGGCTCCACCATCACGCTGTCGGAGCACCACGGCTGCGACGACGGCTACCTGCCGAGCCCGATCCCGATGCTCGCCGCCATGGCGGCACGCACCAGCACGATCCGCTTCAGCATCGCGGCGCTCATCGCGCCGTTCCACGACCCGCTGCGGCTCGCCGAGGACCTCATCGTTCTCGACAACCTGAGCCGCGGCCGGGTCGACGTCATCATCGCCGGTGGTTACGTGCACGAGGAGTTCGAGCTGTTCGGCGTGCCGATGCGGGAGCGGCCGCGCCGGGTCACCGAGGTGGTCACCACACTGAAGGCGGCGTTCACCGGCCTGCCCTTCGAGTACCGCGGCCGGCGCGTCCACCTCACCCCCGGGCCGCACCAGCCCGGCGGGCCGTGGATCTGCCTCGGCGGGAGCAGCGAGCCGGCCGCCCGCCGGGCCGCCCAGATCGCCGACGGCTTCCTGCCCACGGACCCGGCGGTCTGGGAGTTCTACCGGGACGAGGTGCTGCGGCTCGGCCGTCCCGACCCCGGCCCGAGCCCGATCGGGGCCACCAGGACGGTGGCCCTCGCCGAGGACGCGGACAAGGGCTGGGCGCAGATGGGCCCCTACTTCCTGTACCAGACGAACGCGTACGGTGCCTGGCAGGCACGGGACGGCCTGGCGAACCCCTACCGCACCGTGCCCGACCTCGACGCGCTGCGTGAGACCGGCCAGTACCGTGTGCTCACCCCGGACCAGCTCGTGGCGGACCTGACGGCGTCGCGGACCCCGTTCGTCAACTTCCACCCGCTCTGCGGCGGGATGCCGATCGACCTGGCGTGGTCGAGCCTGCGGCTCTTCGAGCACGAGGTCCTGCCCCGAATCCGCTGAGACCCGGCTGGGACTCACCTGGGACTCGCGCAGCGGGACGGCGCCGCCGCACCATCGACCGTCGACCGTCGAAGGAGAGATCGATGCCCGAGCCGACACCGGATCCGAAGCTGCCGCTGACCGGAGTCACGGTGCTGGACCTGACCCGGCTGCCGCCGGGCGGCTTCTGCACCGTCCTGCTCGCCGACCTGGGCGCCGACGTGATCAGGGTCGAGTCGCCGAAGGGCCGGTTGTTCGACGGGCCCGTCGGGCTGAACCGCGGCAAGCGCTCGCTCGCGCTCGACCTGCGGCACCCCCGCGGCCTGGACGTCCTGCGGACCCTGGCCGGGCACGCCGACATCCTGGTCGAGAACG
This sequence comes from Parafrankia sp. FMc2, assembly GCF_041008525.1. Classification (NCBI taxonomy): domain Bacteria; kingdom Bacillati; phylum Actinomycetota; class Actinomycetes; order Frankiales; family Frankiaceae; genus Parafrankia; species Parafrankia sp. FMc2. The sequence goes on from NZ_JBFLUG010000084.1 coordinate 11,584, forward strand.
AGCGCCCCGGTGCGATGGACGAGCGCGGGTTCGGCTACAGCCACGCCGCCGCCCGGACGCCGCGGCTCATCTGGTGCTCGATCACCGGCTTCGGCCAGGACGGGCCGTACGCCCAGTGGTCCGGGCACGACCTGTCCTTCGCCGCGCACTCCGGCCTGCTGACCGCGCTGAATCCGGATCAGCCGTGGCATCCGCAGCTGATCCTGCCGATCCCGGTCGGCGCGCTGATGGCCAGTGTCGGCATCCTCGCCGCGCTGCGCGAGCGGGACCGGACGGGCACCGGCACCCAGCTCGACATCAGTCTCTCCGAGTCGGCGACGTGGCTGCTGTCGTCCGCCGACGGGATCATCGACCGCGGGCCGCGGGGGGTCCCGCTCGGCCCCGACCGCCGCGTCTACGAGTGCGCGGACGGGACCTGGGTCGCTGTGACCGCCGCCGAGCCGCGCACCTGGGCGGCGCTGTGCGGGGCGCTCGGGCTGGACGACCTGGCCGGCTCGCTGCACCGCTGGGACGACGCCGACGCTGCCACCGAACGGGTCGCGGCCGCGCTGCGGGCCCGGCGGGCCGAGGACTGGGTGGCCGAGCTCGGCCCCCTCGGCGCCAGCGTGGTCCGGGTGAACCGTGGGCAGGACCTGCCCGACGACCCGCACGTGGCGGCCCGCGGGCTGCTGCAGACGGTCGGTGACCTCACTGTCCCGCGCTCCCCGATCCGGCTGCGCGACGGTGCGGCGGCCGAGGAGCGCCCACCCGCCGCCACCTACCCGCCGCCGCCGGTCGGCGAGCACACCCGCGCCGTCCTCGCCGAGGCCGGGCTCAGTGCCGACCTCATCGACGAGCTGCACGACTGCGGTGCGGTGGGCCGCCGCACCTGACCCGTCCTGCCGGGGGTACCGCTGGCCGGGTGCGCGGGGTGAGGCCGAACCCGGCACCCGGCCAGCGGAGCTCAGGTCAGCCGGTTCAGCTGGGGAAGCCCGTCGGGCAGGCAGAGGACCTTGTCCTCGGCGAGTTGTTTCATCTCGGGCTCGGTGAGGCCGAGCCCGGTCAGGATCTCGATGGCCTGCGAGCCCACCGCCCCGGGGTTGGCGCCCACGACCGGCGGGGTCTCCGACAGCCACCGGCCGATGCCGGGGCGGGCGATGTCCGCCCCGTGCGGGCCGCGCTCGAAGTAGACGACGCCGCGGCCGTGCAGGTACTCGACCGCGTCGTCGATCGCGACGACGACGTGCGCGCCGATGCCCGCCCCGGTCAGCACCTCGACCCAGTGCGCGGCCGGCTGGGCCGCGAACCGCGCGGCCAGCTCGGCGGCGAGCGCACCACCCGGGTCGCGCCAGCCGTCGGGATCCTGCGGGCGATCGAGGCCCGCCAGGCCGACCAGACCGGCCAACGCGGGCAGGTCGGGCGGCGTGGCGGCGACGAAGAACCAGGTGTCGCTGCCGGCGTAGAAGCGGTAGAGGGCGTTGGCGCCGTACTCGTTGCGCAGGGCGTCCGGGCCGACGCCGGCGCCGTCCGGGTCCTGGGCCTCGGCGATCAGGTGCACCGCCTGGTGGAAGGTGGAGCCCTGCACCAGAGATGCACCGACCGCCTGGCCGCCCGCACCACCGCGCAGCCGGGCGTAGAGCGCGACGGCCACCGCGTAGGCGCCGAGGATGCCGGTGTCGGCGTCGTTGATCGGGGTCGGCTGGTAGAGGGTCCAGCCGAAGCGCGCGCCGTAGCGCCAGCTCATGCCGGTCGCCGCGTTGCACTGGTTCTCGTAGCCGCGCCGGTGCGCCCACGGCCCGCGCCGCCCGTAGGCGGTGATGGAGCAGTGGACCAGGCCCGGGTTGATCCCGCTGACCCGCTCGTAGTCGATGCCGTACCGGGCCTGCGACTTCAGCGTGAAGTTGGTGACCAGCGCGTCGGTGTCGCGGATGAGGTCACCCAGCAGGCCGCCGCCGGCCGCGCTGCGGGCGTCCATCAGGAGGGTGCGCTTGCCCCGGTGCAGCTGACCGACGATGCCGTCGGTGACGGCGGGCACCGGGTTGCCGACCTTGACGACGTCAGCGCCGAAGTCGGCCAGCACCCGCGCGGCGGTCGGGCCGGCGACCGCCTGGCTGATGTCGAGGGCCGTGTACCCCTCCAGGGGCAGGTCCACCGACCGCCGGCCACCCGGACGCGCGGCTCCGGATCCGCCTGACCCGTGCGATCCGTGCGATCCGTGTGATCCGGTGGCCGGGCTGAGGCCCCGCAGTTCGGTGCGCAGCTCGGCAAGCAGATCCTCGCGGTCCTGGTCAGGCAGGTGGCGCGGCCGTGGGGGCGGCGGCTCCAGGCCCAGGTCGAAGCTGCGCCCGGGCATCACCAGCGGGCCGGCGACCGGGTCGTCCAGGGTCAGGACGGCCCCGGACTCGCGTGCGTGGTCGGTCGCGACCCACTGCGCCGGGGTGCGGACCATCGACACCGGCATCTCCGCGGCGGCCGCCACCTCGTCCCACCAGGCAGCGGGGCGGCTGCGCACCAGCTCGGCGAACATCTCCATCGCCCGGTCGCGGTGCTCCGTCGAGAAGCCGCGGCCGGCGATGTCGATCAGGCCCTGGCGCTCCCACTCCTCGGCGACACCGGCGGCGGTGAGCAGCGGGATGACGAACTTGGCGTAGGGCGAGAGATCGATGAGACCACCGTCGGCACACCGGTAGGTGAGGTCGCGCAGCAGGTGGCTGTCACCCATCAGCGGGTTCTCGTACACCCGCATGCCCAGCATCGTGCTGTAGGCCTCGGTGAACACCTCCGCCAGCGGGATCTGGATCTGCTGCCCGCGGCCGGTGCGCTCCCGCGCGATCAGGGCCATGACCACCGACACCGCGCCCATCAGCGCGCCGAAGTTGGACGCGGTCGTGATCGGCGTGAACAGCGGCGCCGTCGGGTCGGCCACGGTCGCCTTCCTGCGGCCGGACGGGTCCCAGTGCTCGTTCAGCGGCCGGTAGCCGGCGACCGCGGTCTGGATCACGCCCTCCCACGCGGCGAGCGGGGCCTTCGGGTCGTCGCCGGCGAAGCCGGGCAGCGACAGGTAGACGAGGCGCTCGTTCGTGGCGCGGACGGCACCCGGCCCGAGGCCGAGCCGGTCCATCACCCCGGGCCGGAAGTTCTCGATCAGGACGTCCGCCCGGGCGACGAGGTCGTGCGCTGTCGCCCGGTCCGCGGCGTGCCGCAGGTCCAGGGTGATCCGCCGCTTGCTGCGGTTGACGTAGGGGTCGATGGGCCCCGGGGCCCGCGCGGCCTCCGGGGCGTCGACGTGCACGACGTCCGCCCCGGCCTCGGCGAGCAGCAGTGCGGCCACCGGGCCGGCGATCTGGTGCCCGAAGTCGACGACGCGGACGCCGGCGAGCCCGGCCATGCTAGTTGACCTCGCGGGTACGGCCGGCCCAGTAGGGGGCGCGAAGCTTGAACTTCTGCAGCTTGCCGGTGGCGGTGCGTTCCAGGGCGGGCCGCAGCTCCACGCTGGTCGGGCACTTGTAGTGCGCCATCCGGCCGCGGCAGAACTCGATCAGTTCGGCGGGGGTCGCCGCGGACTCCGGGCGCAGCACGACGAGAGCCTTGACCGTCTCGCCCCACCTGGGGTCCGGGACGCCGATGACCGCCGCCTCGGTGACGTCCGGATGCTGGTAGAGGCAGTCCTCGACCTCGATGGAGGAGACGTTCTCCCCCCCGGTGATGATGACGTCCTTCTTCCGGTCGGTGATGCTGAGCGACGAGCCGTCGAACGTGCCGCCGTCGCCGGTGTGGAACCAGCCGTCCCGGATCGCCGCGGCCGTCTCCTCGGGCTGTTCCCAGTAGCCGTCGAAGACGTGGTTCGACCTGGCCAGGACCTCGCCGGAGGAGTCGGTGCGCAGCCGCACGCCCAGCGCGGGGGCACCGGCCTGCGCCAGCAGCCGGGCGCGTTCGGGGGCGGGCAGCTTCTCCCACCCGCGCCGGGCCCGGTTGATCGTGAGCAGCGGCGACGCCTCGGTCAGGCCGTAGATCTGGATGAACTCCCAGCCGAGCAGCTCCTCCACCCGCGCGATCACCGCGCTGGGCGGGGGCGCGCCGGCGACCACCATCCGCACCCGGTCCCGGCCGGGGATCTCGCGGCCGGCCTCGGCCCGCGCGGCGGCGGCGTCGAGGATGGAGGCGACCACCGCGGGGGCCCCGCACATGAGCGTGACGCCGTCGCGCTCGACCCGGGTGAGGATGTCCTCCCCGTCGATCCTGCGGATGACGACGTGCGTGCCGCCCATGCCGGTCACCGCGTACGGCATGCCCCAGCCGTTGACGTGGAACATCGGCAGCGTGTGCAGGTGCACGTCATGCTCGGTGACGGTGGTATGCCAGCCGAACGAGGCCGCGTTCAGCCAGCAGTTGCGGTGGGTGAGCCGGACCCCCTTGGGCCGCGCCGTGGTGCCGGAGGTGTAGTTGATCGTGCAGACGGCGTCCTCGTCCGGCTCCCACTCGTCCGCGGCGCCGCCGGGGTCCGCGGGAGCGAACAGTTCCGCGTCGGACACCCCGTCGAGCACCAGCCGCTGGGGGATCTTCACCTCGGCGAGTGCCTCGGCGTAGTCCGGGTCCACCAGCAGCAGTTCGGCGCCCGAGTGCCGGAGCACGTAGGACACCTCCTCCGGCCCGAGACGGAAGTTCACCGGTACCAGCACGCGCCCGCTGCCGGACACCCCGAAGAAGGAGGTGAGGAAGCGGCCCGAGTTGGGGGACACGATCGCCACCCGGCCGCCGACCGGCACGCCCAGGCGCGACAGCCCCTCACCCACTCCACGCGCACGCGCCGCGAGCTCCGCGTACGACAACCGGCCCAGCGAACCCGCCTGGCCCGGCTCGTCGATCACCGCGAGCGCCTCCGGATACACCGACTCGGCGCGCTCCAGAAAGTCCCTGACCGTAAGAGCGACCTTCATGCCTGTCCTCCCCTCCGCACGACCGGGTTGACAGTACAGGTACTTCAACCTAGTGTAAATACAGACAGACAAATCCAAGATGACCAATCCAAGATGACCATTCGCCGCCACGACACGCGCCGGAGCAGCTACACAGACCAGCAGAGCAGTTGCGGGTCAGCCGTCAATAGCGCGGGAAGCGATTTGCCTTATCCGGTTCCCGGCGTGCCGTCAATACACCGGCACCGGTTCCGGGCGGGATTCGCGCGCAGCCGTCGTGACGCGCATCCGAGCGCGGGGAGTTGTTCGTGGCAGAGCGGATTCCGCTGGTGGATTATCTGGTTCTCGGCGACGAGCCGCATATCGTCGCCCAGGAGTGCGTGCGGTGTTCCGCGCGCTTCTTCGACCGGCGCAACGCGTGCGCGTCCTGTAGCGGTACGGAGTTCCGGGCGGTCGACCTCCCCCGGGAGGGAACGGTGTACACGTTCTCGATCGTGTCGCTGGCCCCGCCAGGCGTCCCGGTGCCGTTCGTGGCGGCGGTCGTCGACTGCGGCGGGACGAAGGTGCGCGGGGTTCTGGTGAACATCGAGCCACGCCCGGAGAACGTCACTCTCGGGATGAAGGTGCGGCTGGCCACCGTTCCCCTCGGGGCGGACACCGCGGGCGTCGAGGCGGTCGGGTACGGGTTCGAGCCGGTCTAGCGCCGGTCCGGTGCCGGTCACGGCACCAGTGCCGGTCGCGGCACACCCCAGCAGGCTCGCGGAGACGATCGGAAGGTCAGCCATGGCGGAGGACGTCTGGATCCTCGGGATCTCGATGACGAAGTTCGGCAAGCACCGGGACAAGGACACCATCGACCTCGCGTCGGAGGCCGCGCTCGCGGCGCTCGCCGACGCGGGCGTCACCATGCGCGACGTCGGTGTGCTCACCGCCGGCAGTCTGACCGGCGGCAGCTCCAGCTTCGGCCAGCTGCTGCAGAAGCAGATCGGGCAGACCGGCATCCCGGTCTACAACGTCGCGAACGCCTGCGCCACCGGCGCCACCGCGCTGCGCGTCGCGATCATGGCGATCCGGGCCGGTGAGACCGACATCGGGCTGGCGGTGGGCGTCGAGAAGCTCGCCGGTGCGGGTCTGCTCGGCTCCCCGCCGAAGGAGGAGGACGGCACCTGGTCACGCCGGGGCCGCTTCGGCGCGCTCGCCCCGCTCGAGGGCCGGGTCGGCACCGACTCCATGCCGGGCGTCTTCGCGCAGATCGGCCTGGAGTACGGCCACCGGTACGGCGGCGCCGACTTCATGCTGTTCGCGCGGATCGCGGAGAAGAACCACGCGCACTCCACCCTCAACCCGCTCGCCGCCTACAGCCGCCGCTTCACCCTCGACGAGATCATGAACGACGTCATGATCGCCTACCCGAACACCCGACCGATGTGCTCGGCGAACTGCGACGGCGCGGCGGCCGCGGTCGTCGTCAGTGACAGCCGGCTGCGGCGGATGGATCCCGAGCAGCGCCGGCGTGCCGTGAAGATCAGTGCGTCGGTGCTCACCAGCGACCCGTGGCAGGACGCCTGCCAGGTGCTGCCGGACGTCAACACGCTCACCCGCCAGGCCGCCGCGAAGGCCTACGAGCAGGCCGGGATCGGCCCGAGCGAGCTCGACCTCGTCGAGCTGCACGACTGCTTCGCCACCGCCGAGCTGGTGCACTACGACAACCTCAGCCTGTGCGAGCCCGGCGGCGCCGTCGACCTCTTCGAGTCGGGCGCCACCTGGCGGGACGGGACGATCCCGGTCAACGTCAGCGGCGGCCTGGAGTCCAAGGGCCACCCGATCGCGGCGACCGGCATCGCCAACATCTGGGAGATCTGCCATCACCTGCGCGGCGAGGCCGGCGAGCGGCAGATCCCCGGCGCCCGCGTCGGGCTCGCGCACGTCATCGGGCTCGGCAGCGCCTGCGGGGTGCACATCCTGGAAAAAGCCGCCGCCTGATGCCACCGAGGCAGGAGCCCGGCTCCCCCGCGGCCGGCGGGGAGGCCGCCGCCGGGGACCCCGCTGCCGGGAACGGCCCGTCGGTCAACGGCTCGATGGCCGTGCTGGTGATGGCCGCGACGGCCTTCTCCATCGCGCAGACCACGGTCGTCCCCGGGGTCGGCGTGCTGACCGAGGCGCTGCACACCACCCCGGCGAACGTCTCGTGGGTGTTCAGCGCGTACCTCATCGCCGCCGCGATCCTCACCCCGATCATGGGGCGGCTCGGCGACATGTTCGGCCGGCGTCGGCTCCTCATCGTCGCGTTGCTGCTGTTCGCCGTCGGCAGCGTGGCGGCGGCGCTCGCCGGCAGCATCTGGCTGGTGGTGGCGGCGCGGGTTCTCCAGGCCTCCGGCGGCGGGATCTTCCCGCTGTGCTTCGGGATCATCCGCGAGACGTTCCCGGAGCGCCGCCAGCCGGGCGCCATCGGCCTGATCGCGGCGATCGCCGGTATCGGCGCCGGTGCCGGCCTGCTCGTCGGCGGCCTGCTGCTCGACCACGCCTCCTGGCGCTGGATCTTCTGGATCGGGGCGATCATGTCCGGCGCCGCCGCGGTCGGAGCGCTGCGGCTGCGGGAGTGCGGCACCCGCACCCCCGGCCGGATCGACCTGCCCGGCGCCCTGCTGCTCGCCGTCGGGCTGACGACGCCGCTCGTCGCGCTCACGCAGACGTCCAGCTGGGGCTGGAGCAGCCCGCGCACCCTGGGGCTGATGGCCGCCGGCCTGGTGGTCCTGGTGTGCTTCGGGCTGTTCGAGCGCCGGGTCGCCGAACCCCTGGTCGACATGCGGGTGCTGGGCCGCCCGGTCATCCTGGCCACCAACTTCGCCACCCTGCTGGCCGGCTCCTGCATGTTCGGCGCGTTCGTGCTCGTCCCGCAGATCGCGCAGGCGCCGGAGTCGGTCGGCTACGGGTTCGGGCTGGACGCCACCGGCGCCGGCCTGCTGCTCCTGCCCGCCTCGGTCGCCATGCTGCTCATCGGCGCGAACGCCGGCCGGGTCAGCCTGCGGCTCGGCGCCCGCAAGCCTCTCACGGGCGGGTTCCTGCTCGCCGCCGCCGGCCTGGCCCTGCTGGCCGCCAACCACGGCAATGAGGGTGTGGTGGTCGCGACGACATGCGTCGTCTTCATCGGGATCGGCCTGAGCATGTCGGTGGTTCCGAACATCATCGTCGTGTCCGCCCCGGCCGACGCGACCGGGCAGGCCACCGGGGTGAACGCGCTGGTGCGCTCGGTCGGCGCGGCGCTCGGCTCGCAGGTCGTCGCCACCCTGCTCGCAGCCAGTGAGACCGTGGACCACCCGCTGCCCACCGACGGTGCCTTCACCCGGGCCTTCTGGCTCGCGACCGGCGCCGCCACCTGCGCGGCCCTCGCCGCCGTGCTGATCCCCCGGCACCGCCCCGCCCCGAGCGTGGACGCCGCGAGCGTGCCCCCCACCGACGCGGGCGCGGACCCGGCGGCGGCCGCGACCATGAGCCAGCCGGGGGTCGACCGGCCAGCCTGACCGTCTCCCGGTGCCCGGGCCCGGGCCCGGGCACCGGGTCCGCCCCGGAACCGGGTCAGCGCTGGCCGGGCAGGAGGGTGATGAACAGGGCCTCGGCGTCAGCGGTCACGGTCTCCCCGTCGTAGATCGCACCGGTGATGTACCGCTTGCGCCCCTCCTCCCCACCGAACAGGATCTCCACCCGCAGCCTGACGTCGATCGGAGTGATGGTGCGGAAGTTCACGTTCAGGTAGGCCGTGCGTGCCATCGGGCGCCCACCGGCATTCGAAAGGCGCCCCATCATCTCGTCGAACATCAGCGGGATGGCCCCGCCGTGGGCCGCACCGAAACCGCCGAGATAATAGCGGCCAAAGGTCACGTGCCCGGCCAGGCGCAGTTCGTCGGCCTCGTCGACGTGCACCACCGGAAGCAGCGCCTGCGCCCGGCCCGGGATACCGGGAATCCGGCCCGAGGCCTGCACGGCCTCCGGCACGGAATACGGCTTCATGAGGCCGGTCAGTTCTTCCATCCCCTGCCGGGCCCGGGCCGCCACCTCCGCCGGGAGCCGAACACCACTGATCGTGTCCTGCAACACCCGCAGAGCATCGGACAGCCGGCCGAACTCGGATTCCTCGTCGGACAGCTGCCGATCACTGTTCCAGATATCCACGCGCCGATTATCCCATTTCAGGGAGCTTGATGGAGCAGGTCGGTGCGAGGTTTACTCAGTGCCCGGCCGACCACATCCGGCACAGGTGGCGAGAACCATTGTCCGATGCTGCCCGTCGAGCCCTGGCCGACCGGTTCGGCCAGGGCTCGGTCGCGGTCGCGGTGGTCAGATGCGCCAGGAGACGCTGCCCGGGCCCGGGTCGTCGAACCGGACGAGGTCGTACCCGTCGGTGACGTCGAAGACGAGCGTCGTGGTCGTCGGGGAACCGGGCTCGCCGACGTCCACGCCGAACATCGAATCCGAGAAGAGCGGAGTGGTGATCCTCCCGTCAGGGCCCTGGATGGAGAACGTGAGGAAGTCGGGCCACCCGTAGTTCGGGCTCTGCACCGTCACGTCCACCACGACGTAGGTGCCGTTGCGGGGCCGCGTCGGATATCCCCCTTCGGGGGCCGTCTCCTGCCGGCGGACGTTGTCGACGGTGAGGCTGAAGGAGACGGGCTGCTCGCAGTCGAGCATGTCGTAACGGAGGACCACCGTCTCGCCCGCGGCGACGACGGGGTCTGTCTCGTCCGGTGACCGCGGACCCAGATCCGTCACACCACCCAGGGGTTCGGGGCAGCCGGAGATCCCGCCCGACACCGGACCCATACCCGACATCGTCGGGCCGTAGAAACCCTCCTCCTCGGGGCTGGCGCCGTTCAGTTCCCAGGCGAGGTCGCGTGCCAGGTCCTCGCGGTCGTCACGGACGACTGTGAGTGCGCTCAGCGCGACGGCCGCGGCGGAGAACACCGTGATCACGGCGAGCAGCCAGCCGTGCCACGCCGGCGCGCCCGCGGGCGCCGCGGGCGGCTGTGGCGGATACCAGCCGTAGGGCGACCACGGACTCCCGGGAACGCCTGGCGGCACGGGCCCGTGGTCGACCGGTACCGCCGCTGGCCCCTGGGCCGGAACAGGGCCTGCTGCCGCGACCGCCGCCGGTCCCGCGCTCGCTGCCGGAGCCGCGCCCGGATCCGAGCTCTCCGAGCTCTCCGGAGCCTCCGGGGCCTCAGGAGACGGCGGCGGCGGTGCCGGCGCCGGCGCCGGCGCGGGTTGGGTAGCGGCCACTCCGGATTGTTCCTCTGGTGCTTTTTCGCGGTCCTCCGCCATGCCCCACCCCTTCGTTCGGGATCCCGGCGCTCCGGAATCCCGCCACACGGAACGACGCACATTAGCAGGAATGCACCGTCAGTCGCCTTTTCCGCATTTCGGCCGAAGGCCGCGAGGACCGTGGAGGTCGCGAAGCCTCAGAACAGCGTCAGGGGCTCCGTGGGAATCGGCGTCGGCAACACCTCGAGTTCCGGAACCCGGGCCCGGACGTCGTCGTGGAAACGCCGGGCGAGCAGCGGCGCGTCGGCGTTGTCCGGGGTGTGGATGAAGACCGTGGGCGAACGGCCCTCGCGCAGCCATCCGGTGACGACGTCGACCCAGGGCTGCCAGCCCTCGACGGTCCGCTCCGCATCGTCCCGGCCGAGGTAGCGGACGATCGGGCGGGCGGTCAGCGCCTCTGTGCGCAGGGGGGTGCGGGGCTTCTTGGCCCAGGCGTCCCGCTCGGCGTCGCTCGTCGGCGGGCTGCGGAAGAACACCGTCGTGTCGAAGGGGATCCATTCGGCGTCCAGCGGCGCGAGTGCCGACGTGAGCAGGCTCGCCGCGCGCGGATTCTCGAAGAACGCCGGATGGCGGACCTCGACGGCGTACCGGTGGCCGGTGCCGAGCCGGCTCAGGAACCGGCCGAGCAGCCCGACGTCGGCCGGCCCGAAGGCTGCGGGCAGCTGTGCCCACACCGCGTGCACCCGGGGGCCGAGCGGCTCGATCGCGTCCAGGAAGGAGCGGGCGATGTCGTCGACGTCGGTCAGGCAGCGGTCGTGGGTGATGGTTTTCGGGAGTTTGACGACGAGGCGGAACCCGGGGTCGGTCTGCCGGGCCCAGGAAAGCGCCGTCTCGCGGTTCGGGGTGGCATAGAACGTGGTGTTCCCCTCGACCGCGTTGCACCAGCTGGCGTAGCTGCGCAGCCGCTCGTGTGCCGGCAGCGGATGCGCCAGGAAACGCCCCTGCCAGGACCGGTGACTCCACATCGCGCATCCCACGTGAAGGCGCATGCCACGCAGCATATGCACCGTCGGTGCCGGAACCGCCGCCCTGACGGGTGCGGTTCCGGCACCGGATGCCGGATGCCGGATGCCGGATGCCGGATGCCGGATGAACTCTGTCAGCCCGCCGTGCCGGAACTGGCGGACCGGCCCCGCGGGATGGCCACCGACAGGAGCGCGGCGATCACGGCGGCGGTGGCACACATGGCGAACAGCACCTGGTAACCCTCGAGCGAGGGCAGCTCGGCGGTGCCGACGGACACCGTCTGCGCCGCGAGGATGCTGCCCCCGATGGCGCTGGCCAGCGAGCTGCCGATCGAACGGAACAGCGCGTTCAGGCCGTTTGCCGCCGCGATCTCGGTCGGCGGGGTGAAGAGGTTGATGAGCGAGGGCATGGCGGCGTAGCCGATGCCCGTTCCGATGCCGACCACGGTGTTGCACAGGATGATCTGCCCCAGCGAGTCGGAGAAGATGATGCGCGTACCCCAGCCGAGGGCCACCACGACAGCGCCGACGGCGAGCGTGGGCGCGCCGCCGAACCGCACCACCATCCGTGCGGCGACGGGTGCCAGGAGCAGCATGCCGATACCGCTCGGCAGCATCGCGAGGCCGCCGACGACCAGCGACGAGCCGAAGCCGTACCCGGTCTCCTCCGGCGCCTGCACGAACGACGCCGTGCCGATCATCGAGGCGAACAGGGCGAAGCCGAACAGCAGCGAGGCGATGTTCGTCAGCAGCAACGGGCGGCGCAGGAAGGCCGCCATGTCGACGAGCGGGTCACGGATCCGGCGCTCGACCGTTCCGAGCGTCACCAGCAGGACCACACCGAGGGCCAGCAGGCCGAGCACCCACGGCGAGCCCCAGCCCCAGTTGCCTGCTTCGGCGAGCGGGAGCATCAGCGCGACCAGCCCGGCGCTCAGCAGCGCCGCTCCCACCAGGTCGACCCGCCCCCCGGTGCGGCTGGGAGCCTCGGGAACGATCGCGAGAATCAGCGCGAACGACAGCACACCACCGACAGCGGTGATCCAGAAGAGCACGTGGAAGTCGGCATGCTCGGCGATCAGGCCCGCCAGCGGCAGGCTCAGCGCCGCGCCGACACCGAGCATGGAGCTGATCAGCGCGACGGCCGACCCGACCCGCTCCTTCGGCAGCAGCGACACGAGCAGGCTGATCCCGAGCGGAATCGCGGCCGCGGACAGGCCCTGGACGGCCCGCCCGACGATCAGCAGCGCGACGTTGCTGGTCAGTGCGGCCATCAGGGATCCGACGGCCAGGGCGGCCATCGCCACGAGCAGCATGCGGCGCTTGCCGAACATGTCGCCGAGCCGCCCCATCACGGGTACGGCGACGGCTGCGACCAGCAGCGTGGACGTCAGCAGCCACTCGACGTTCGTGTGCGTGGTGTTCAGCTCGGCCGGCAGGATCGACAGCACCGGCACGAGCAGCCCCTGCGCCATCGCCACCAGCAGCGCGGCGAAGCCGACCACGACGAGCTCGAGGCTCGCCCGGCCGGGGGACACGGGGGGCCTGATCTCGACCTCCGCCGCGGCCTGACGGCCGGGCGGGCCCGCGGTCTGGGCGGTCCCCTGCGGGCCGGCGTTCCCCACCGGCACGGACACCTCGGTCATACCTGGTCCCTCGGGGTCTTGTGTGCTGACGGCCCTGCCCGGCCCGCGGGCCGACGGCAGAGCCGAGCGCTACCGGAAGAATTTCCTCCATTTACGCTAGCACAACCGGACGACAGGCCTCCACTTAGCCCTGGTCGGCTCCCCTGCAGGTCACGCGTCATCCGAGCCGGAGCCGTCGGGTAGGAAGGAGACCAGCAGGATCCGGCGTCCCGTCGGGTCGGAAGGAGGGGCCGTGGCGACACAGTCCGTGCCCGCGGAACTCGGTGAGCTGCTCACCGCGCCGAACCCGAGCGTCATCACGACGCTGCGGCCGGACGGCCAGCCCGTCTCGGTGGCGACGTGGTACCTGTGGGAGAAGGACCGCATCCTGGTCAACATGGACGAGGGCCGCCGGCGCCTCGACTACCTCCGGGCGGACCCGCGGGTCTCGCTCACCGTCCTGCGCAGCGGCGACTGGTACACCCATGTCAGCCTGCAGGGCCGGGTGGTGGAGCTGGTGCCCGACCCCGGGCTGGTCGACATCGACCGGATCTCCACGCACTACACCGGCGGGCCCTATCCCGACCGGGGCCGGGGCCGGGTGAGCGCCTGGATCGAGGTCCTGCGCTGGCATGGCTGGCAGGGGGGCAGGCGCAGCGGCGGCACCACCCACTGACCACGGCGAAAGGCGCGGGCACGGGACGACCTCCGAGAGGCACCCGCACCCGCGCCCGGTGGCTCGGGCTGAGCCCGCGGTGACCCAGGCCCCTGCCTGGTGGCCCAGGCCCGTAGTGGCTCAGCTGGTGGCTGTTCCGCCGGCGGCGGCGGCCCTCGCGCCGGCGCCGGCGCTCCCGGTGACGGCATCGGCGCTGGCACCGAGGCCGCGCAGGCAGAACGCCCAGACGCGGTCACCGACCTCGGCGGCCGACTCGTTCTTGTGGGATGCGAAGGCGTAGTGGTGGAACACCGCCCGCACCAGCAGGTTGACGAACTCCGCGGCCTCCGCGGTGTCGATGGGTGCGATGAGCCCGGCGTCGCGTGCGGCTTCCAGCTCGCCGGCGACGAGACTGGCGAAGGGGCGGGTGGCGTGCTCGACCTCGTCGGGGTAGAGCTGGTGCAGCCGCCAGTGCTCGGCGGTGATGAACCGCGCGCCGCCGCCCACACCGAGCCTGACGCCGTTGCCGCCGCCACCCCCGCCACCGGAAGCGCCGACGCCCTCGCCAGTGCCGGCACCATCACCGGCGGCCTCGCGGTCGCGGTCGATGGCGGACAGGGCCGCCTGGATGTGCAGGCGCAGGCGGGCGAGCGGGTCCGGCTCGTGTGCCGCCCGCTCCCGGTAGTGCGTGGTCTGCTCGCTGATGACGTCCTCGATGACCGCGAGCAGGAGCTGGTCCTTCCCCGGGAAGTGCCGGTAGAAGGTCTGCATGGCGACGCCGGCCTCCTTCACGAGGTCCTGCGTCGTGAAGGAGGAACCCCTGCTGGTGATCAGTCGCCGCGCGGCGTCGACGATCACCTTCATCTGCTGCATGCTGCGGGACCGGGACCGCTGAACCAGCGGCGACCGGTCCACGGCACGGTCGGCCCAGGACACGCCTCCGACGGTACCGGTGTCTAGGCCGCGGACGCCGCGGGCGCCGGGGACAGCACGACCACGGGTATCGGGCGCTCCGTTCTGGCCTGGTACACGTTGTAGTTCGGCCAGACCTCGGTCATGATCTTCCATAGTCGAGGCTTCTCCTCGTCGGAGGCGGTCCGCGCGACCACCGGCAGGTGCTGCGCGCGGACCTGGATCTCCGCCGCCGGCTGCGCGGTCAGGTTCTCGTACCACAGGGGTGCCGCCGGCGATCCGCCCTTGGAGGCGATGACGAGGTAGTTGTCACCGTCCCGCCCGAAGATCAGCGCGGACGTCCGGGGCTGCCCGGAGCGCCGGCCGGTCGTGGTGAGTAACAGGGTCGGCACGCCGTTCCACTCGTAGCCGACCGCACCGTCGGTCTCCCGGTAGCGCGCGATGTGCTCCGCGCCGCGCAGGGAGAGATCCGGCGGACGGTATCCGGGCTCACTCATGCTGGACTGTCTCCTGCCGTGTCAGTACTGCTATAAGAGGGCTCAGCTGTCGAACAGGACGGGGATCTCGGTCGCGCCGCGCTCGTACATGCCGATGAGGCGCGGGGGCTCGGCGGCCGGGTCGAGGCGCAGGTTCGGCAGCCGGTCGAGCAGCGCACCGATCCCGACGGTGATCTCGGCCCGGGCGACGTGCATGCCGAGGCACACATGGGCGCCGCTGCCGAAGCCGAGCGAGCGCTTCATCGGGCGGTGGATGTCGAACTCGTCGGGCCGGTCCCACCGGGCCGGGTCCCGGTTCGCGGCTCCCAGGCACAGGTGCACCACCGACCCGCGCGGGATCGCCAGCCCGCCGAGCTCGACGTCCCGGGTGGCGAAACGGGCGAACATCGGGTCGGTGGGTGACCAGCGCACCGACTCCTCCACGGCCGGGCGCAGCAGCGACCGGTCGGCCCGGACGGCCTCGAGCACCTCGGGCCGGCGCAGCAGGGCCGTCAGCGTGATGCCCATCTGCTTCCAGGTGGTGCCGGAACCGGCAAGCAGCAGCAGGATCGCGAACGTGTAGATCTCGTGGTCGGACAGCTGGTGGCGCACCCCGTCCTCGTCGGTGATCTCCGCCTGGACCAGCACGCTGATCAGGTCGTCCTGCGGCGCCTCGCGCCGGGCGGCGACGATCGGCGCGAGCATGCGGATCGCCTCCGGCGAGTCGTGGAGCACCTCGCGGATGTGCAGCGCCTCCTCGACGGCGACCCCGAAGCTGCTGGTGATCGTCAGCACCGGGATCGCCGCGCAGAAGTCGACGTTCAGCTCGGCGGCACCGTCGCCGGCGAACCGGTCGATGAGGGCGTGCACCGTCTCCTCGATCCAGTTCGTGATCCACCACGGCCCGCGGGCCGGGACGAACGACGGCTGGACGAGCGCGCGGTAGCGGCGGTGCTGGGCGCCGCCCATCGACAGCATGCTGCTGCTCGCGCCGATCTGGCCCCCGGTGGGGTCGACGGCCTGCGGCGACGACGCGAAGGTCTCGTTGTCGCGGAAGACCTGGTCGCACACGTCGAACGAGAACACCGAGAAGTGTGGCCGGTCCGGGTAGGGCAGGCCCTGGAACAGGGCGGGCCGGTCGTAGCCGGTCAGCTCGTGGACGATGCCCTCGTGCACGGGGCCCTGCTCGCGCAGCTCGTGCCAGACCGGGTTGGGGTCATCCTCGTAGTCGCCGCCGCTGCGCGCGTTGTAGCTGCTGCGCAGGTCGAACAGCTCCCGCAGCCGGTCCCGGTCGAGCACCGCCGCCGTCGGCGGGGCACCGCTGCCGCGGTCGTTCACCTGGATCACTCCGCTCATCCGTCCTCACCTGGCCAGATATCCGCCGTCGACCGGAAGGAGGACGCCGGTGATGTTGGCGGCCCGGTCCGAGACCAGGAACACCGCCGCCTCGGCGCAGTCCTCCGCGGTGATCGGCCGACCCAGCGGGTGGTTGGCCCCGGTCTGGCGGGCCACCGCCGCTGTGGTCTCCTCGTCGCCGCCCAGGCCGCCGGCTGTCATGAAACCGGTGTACGGCATCCCGGCCGGGCAGATCGCGTTGGCCCGGATCCCGAACGGGGCCCCCTCGATCGCGACGGCCCGGGTCAGCTGGTGCACGCCGCCCTTGGTCGCGCCGTACACCGAGCCGCCCCAGGCAACGATCCCGGCGACGGAGCCGGTGTTGAGGATGACCCCGCCGCCGCCCTGCTGCTTGAACCGGAGCACCGCGTGCTTGCTACCGAGGAACACCCCGCGCAGGTTGACGGCGATCAGGCGGTCGAAGTCGTCGACCGAGTGGTCCTCCAGCTTCGCCCCGAGCCGTGGGGTCGGCACCCCGGCGTTGTTGAACACGATGTCGAGGGTGCCGAACCGCTCGGCGGCGTGCTCGAGCGCGCCGGCCACGTCCGCCTCCACGGAGACGTCGCACCGCACGGCGACGGCCCGCGCCGCGGCGCCGTCCGTCCCGCCCGTCCCGCCCGGCCGCTCGAGCTTCTCGATCTCGCGGACCGTCTCCTCGGCACCGTCGAGGCTGATGTCCGCGCACACGACCAGGGCGCCCTCCGCGGCGAAGCGCAGGGCGGAGGCCCGCCCGACCCCCGATCCGGCGCCGGTCACCACGGCGACCTTCCCGTCGAGCAGCATGCTCGTCACGTTCCCTTCTCCTGTGTCAGCTCCTGTGCCAGCCGCAGTGCGCCGGTCGGGCAGGCGTCCACGGCGGAACCGATCACGTCCTCCTCGTCACCCATCGGGTCCAGGACGACGACCTTGGCCACCTCGTCGTGGGCGAAGCTGTCCGGCGCGTAGAGGACGCACATCCCACTGCCGACACAGCGCTCGCGGTCGACGGCGACCGAGGGGGCGCCCACTCAGACGCCGCTGAGGACGGGCGGCTCGGCCGGGGTGAAGCGGTAGAGCCGCTCCGCGTTGCCGCGCAGGATCTTGTACTGCGTCTCGGCCGGGAGGTGGCCGATGATGCCCTTGACCGTCTGGATGCAGTTCGGCCAGGTGGAGTCGGAGTGCGGGTAGTCGGTCTCGCACATGATGTTGTCCTCGCCGATCTCGGCGATGCTGGCGATACCGTGATGGTCCTCGATGAAGCAGCCGTAGACGTGCTCACGGAACGTCGCCCGGATGTCGAGCGTGTCCAGGTCGAGGTTGGCCGCGGCGGCGTGGTCGTTCCACTGGACGCCCTTCTTGACCCAGTGCCGCTGCTTGTCGAGCACCTGCTCGGCGCGCTCCAGGTAGTACGGCATCCAGCCGATCTCGCCCTCGGACAGGGCGATCTTCAGCTTCGGGTACCGCTGGAACATGCCGCTGAACAGCCAGGAGAGCATCGCGCCCGAGGTGCGCATCGCGCCCCAGGTCAGGTTCGCCATGAACGGCGCGTCCGGGGCGATCTTCGGCACCTGCGACGACGAGCCGACGTGCATCGACACGACCATCTCCAGGTCGTTCGCCGCGGCCATCACCGGGTCCCAGTACCGGTCCTTGTCGTGGATGGTCGGCAGGCCGAGCGGCGCCGGGTTCTCCGAGAAGGCGAACGTCGTCGCGCCCTTGGCGGCGCAGCGCTCGAGCTCGCGGGCGGCGAGCTTCGGGTCCCACAGCGGGATCAGCACCAGCGGGATGTAGCGGCCCGGCGCGGCGCCGCACCACTCCTCGATCATCCAGTCGTTGTAGGCCTTCAGGCAGACCAGCCCGAAGTCCCGGTCACTGGCCTCCATGAACAGCTGGCCGCAGAACCGGGTGATGGTCGGGAAGCACAGCGAGGCGAGGATGCCCGCGCGGTTCATGTCCTCGACGCGGGCGGCGGCGTCGTAGCAGCCCGGCCGCATCTCGGAGTACTTCAGGGGGTTCGGGCTGAACTCCTCCTTCTCCTTGCCGGCAACCGCGCTCAGCCCCGAGCTGGGGAAGCGCTTCCCGTCGTAGACCCAGGCGTCCATGCCGTCGGCGTCGAACTCCATGTGCGGGGCCCGGTCGCGGTCCTTCGCCGGGAGCCGGTCCAGCCACAGGTTCGGCGGCTCGAGCACGTGGTCGTCGACCGAGATCAGCCAGTCGAGCGAGAGGTTGTCAGTCATTGCCGCTCCTTGTCGATCGTCAGTCCGCCTGGTCGGCGGGCGGTCGTCAGCGGGGGTCGCTGATCGCGAGATGCTTGACCTCCTGGAAGGCACGGATGCCGTCCGGTCCCCGCTCGCGGCCCAGGCCGCTCTGCTTGTAGCCGCCGCTCGGCGCGTACGCGCTGAACATGCCGCCGACGTTGACGTTGACCGCGCCGGTGCGCAGCCGGCGGGCGACCGCCGTCGCCGCGGCGACGTCCGCGCCGAAGACCTGGCCGGACAGGCCGTAGTCGCTGTCGTTGGCGATGTGCACCGCGTCATCCAGGTCGCGGTAGCCGATGATGCTGATCACCGGGCCGAAGATCTCCTCGCGGGCCGCCGGGTTGGTGTTGTCCCGCAGGTCGAGCACGGTCGGCTCGAAGTAGTAGCCGCGGTCGAGGCCGGCCGGCCGGCCCCCGCCGAAGGCGACCTTGCCGCCGTGTTCCTCGGCGGTGGCGACGAACCGCTCGCAGCGTTCCCGGGCCGCCGCGTTGATGACGGGGCCCATCCGCGCCGTCGGGTCGCTGGGCGGGCCGACGGTGATGGCCGCGTACGCCCGCGCCACCGCCTCGACGACCTCGTCCTTGCGGTCCTGCGGCACGAGCATCCGGGTGGCGGCGACGCACGCCTGCCCGGCTGTCGCCGCGACCACCGCGGCAGCACCCGCCGGCGCCCGGCCGACCGCGTCCGGCAGGTAGATCTGGGCCGACTTGCCGCCGAGCTCCAACGCGACCCGCTTCACCGTCGGCGCGGCCTGGGCGAGGATCCGCCGGCCCACCGCGGTCGAGCCGGTGAACGAGACCATGTCGACGAACGGATGGCTGGTCAGCAGCTCCGCGCCGGTGGAGCCGGCCTCCACGACGACGCTCAGCGTGCCCGCCGGCAGCCCGGCGGCGTCCGCCGCCGCCCCGAACAGCAGCGAGGAGATCGGGGTGAGCGGACTCGGCCGCAGGATCACCGAGTTGCCCGCCATCAGCGCCGGGATGAGCTTCTGGAACGCCATGATGATCGCGCCGTTGTACGGCGTGATCGCGGTGACCACGCCGACCGGCTCATGCCGGCGGATGCTCAGGGCCGCCCCGCCACGCAGCAGGTCGTCGACCGGCAGCGGGTTGTGGTCCTCGTGCTGCATCGACAGGTACAGGTCGATCGTGCCCCGCGCCAGCGCCACCCCGGCACCGAGCTGGGCCCGCTCGGCGAACGACGCCGGCTGGCCCGCCTCGGCGACCATGGTGGCGACGAACGCGGCGCGGTGGGCCACGATGTGGTCGACGAAGGCGTGCAGCACCCGGGCCCGTTCGGCCGGCGGGGTGTCCGCCCACGTGCCGGCGTCGAAGCAGCGCCGCGCCTCGGTGACGGCCCGCTCGATCTCGGCGAGCGGGGTGACGGAGACGTCGGTGACATGCGACTCGTCCGCCGGGTTCTCCACGGCGAGCGGCTCGTCGCCGTCCACCCAGGTGCCGGCGACGTAGGAGCGCCGCTCGGCGATGAGGTCATCCACCGGCTCTCTCGCTTTCTCTAAGGCACTGGGGCACAGAATCAGGACGGATCGGCGTCAGGACGGATCGGCCGTGTAGACGACGGCGCCGCCGTAGTGCGGGGAGGAGTGGCACGCGACACCGACCGTCGCGCCGGCGCGCTGGCGCTCACCGGCACGGCCGGCGAGCTGCAGGTAGCACTCGAGCATCTGCGGGATGCCGTGCATCCGGCCGTTGCCGAGCGCGCCGCCCCCGGAGAGCACCGGCAGGCCGTCCGGGCGGTCGCTGTCGATCCGCCCGTCCTGGACGAACCGGTGCGCCTCGCCGCGCGGGCAGAAGCCGAGGGCCTCCAGCCAGAAGTAGACGAACGGCGAGAACCCGTCGTAGAGCTGCGGCAGGTCGACCTCGGCCGGCCCGACCCCGCTGGCCTCCCACAGGCGGCGGGCGGTCTCGGTGCCGACGTCCATGATGTCGTCGAGCGGCCAGTGCAGCGGCAGCCGCCGCCGCGCCGGCAGGCCGCTGGCGAAACCGGAGACGTACACCGGCCGGTGCGGCAGGTCGGCGGCGCGCTCGGCCGAGGTGAGGACGAAGGCCGCCACCCCCTCGACGGGGATGTCGCAGTCGTACCGGCAGACCGGGTCGCTGATCATCGGCGCGGCCAGGTACTCGGCGGCGGTCAGCGGCCGCTTGTGCCAGTACGACCACGGGATGCGGGACCCGTTCTTGCGCGCCTCGACCACGACGGAGGCCATCGCCGCCCGGTCCGCGTTGTACCGCTGCAGGTACTCGGTGTACGGAAGGCCGATCATGGCCAGCGGGCCGAAGAAGCCCTGTGGGGCCGTCCACTGCGCCGGGCCGGCGGCCCGTTCCATGCTGTTGGCGTGGTACTTGCCGGGCGGGTTGTGCAGCGCCCGGTAGACCACCACGGTTTCCGCGGCACCGCTCGCGACCGCGTTGACCGCCATGCCGACCATGCCGGGGATCTGGCCGATGCCGTGGAACCCGGCGACATGGCGTGCACCGCTGGACAGCCGCTCGGCCAGCCAGGTCGCCGGCACGGAGCTGACCCCGTCCTGGACGGCGTGCGACCCCGCGGTGGGGAACAGTGCCGAGGTCACGATCCCGTCGATGTCCGCGGGGGTGAGCCCGGCGTCGGCGATCGCGGCCCGCGCGGTCTCCAGCGTCACCGCGCCGAGCGGGCGCGCGGCGTGCCGCTGCACGGCGCTGTGCGCGTACCCGACGACGGCGACCTTGTTCCGGGCCGCGAACCGCCGCCCGCTCACCGCACACCTCCGGACGGTTCAGCGACACTCGCCGCTTCGGCGAGGGTGAACGCGGGGACGCCGACACCGGGGTGGACGTCCTCGAAGGCGACCTGGACCCGGGCGCCCAGGCGCAGCGCGGGGTCGGTGCCGGCCAGCGCACCGGGACCGTCGAGGAGGCGTCCGATCATGCGCAGTTCGGTCTGCTCGGCGAGCTCCACGTCGACGAGCACGAACGGCAGGTCGGCGGCGAACCCGGGCAGGCCCGACTGCCGGACGACCGTCCAGGAGCGGACGGTGCCGCGGCCGCTGACCGGTTCGAACGCGTAGTCCGGGTCGGTGCTGCGGCAGTGCGGGCAGACCTGGTCGGGCGGGAGGGCGAACGACCCGCAGCGAGCGCAGCGGGCGAGCGCCAGGATGTGGTCGGCCGCGGCCGACCAGTAGGGACCGGACGTCTCGTCCGGCACGGGTAACGGGCGCGCGGCGGCGGGAGTGCTGATGGCGCTACCTTCCCTTCGCACGGTGGATCCCGGCAGGGAGCGCTTGCGGTGCTTGTCCCGTGAGGACTGATGTGAGACGGCGCTCCTGCCTGGACCCGGCGAAGGCCTGACGCCCAGGAG
>NZ_JBFLUG010000085.1:0-33393 GCF_041008525.1 Parafrankia sp. FMc2
GGACGGACCCGACAGGACCGCAGGTGAGAGGGCTGGTAGCGCCGCCTGCCGGACCAGCGGCGCTACCAGCCCTCTCACCTGCGGTCCTGTCGGGTCCGTCCGGGCCGTCACCGCGCACCGGCGGGCCGGCTGACCGGAGGAGACGGCTCTACGACCTGACCGGCCGGGTCGCGATCGTCACCGGCGGCGGGACCGGTATCGGCGCCGCCACCGCCCGCCTGCTTGCCGAGTACGGCGCCGACGTGGCCATCGCCGCGCGCACCGTCGCCGACCTGGAGCGGACCTCCGCGGAGGTCGAACAGGCCACCGGCCGGCGCTGCGTGCCGATCCGCACCGACGTCAAGGTCGAGGACGATGTCGTCCGGCTGGTGCGGAGCACCGTCGACGAGCTCGGCCGCGTGGACATCCTGATCAACAATGCCGGCGGGACCCGGATGGGCCTGCTGGCGACCCTGCCGACCAAGGGCTGGGACGCCAGTTTCGACCTCAACGTGCGTGCGGCGTACTTCTGCACCCGGGAGGTCGGTCGTCATCTGATCGCGCAGGGGTCGGGCGCGATCGTCAACATCTCCTCGGACGCGGGTCTGCACGGAGTGCGCGGCGGGGCGCACTACGCCTCGTCGAAAGCCGCGCTGCAGATGTTCACCTCGGTGGCCGCCGCCGAATGGGGCCCCCACGGGGTACGGGTCAACTGTCTCGCCGTCGGCCCGGTCGCCTCCGCGCGGGCGGTGGCCGCCTGGCAGGTCGCCGGTATCGATACCGCCGAGTTCAGCAGTTCCACGCCTCTCGGGCGCCCCGGGACCCCGGATGAGGTCGCCCAGGCGATTCTGTTCTTCGTGAGCGACGCCGCGTCCTATATCACCGGCCAGACCCTGGCTGTCGACGGCGGGCCGCATATGGGCGGGATCCGGGAGACGTGAAACGCCCGCGTACTGCCCGCCGGATTCCGGGCGCGGCGCAGAAGGAGAACGGGAACCGGGTGCCGGCCGCGAAGAGGAACCCGCTACTGCGTCAGCCTCCAGGCGCCGCATCGAAAGTCTAGGGCGCATCCGTGGTCGGGACGGTCGCGCGTGCTCCGCCCCGGCCCGGCCCGGGGCGGCCCGAAACGGTGACCACCGCGGGTACCTCTCCCGCGCACAGTCCATAGTGAACGCACCGCATGAAAGAAACGCATCAAACGCACGGGACGCACCGTCCAGCACAACACCGAGAAAGGCGGAACATGATTCGGGTAAAGCGATTACTGGTCGCGGCCGTCGTGTCCAGTATGGCGCTCGTCCTCGGCGCCTGCGGCGGCGGCGACGATGACACCAGCTCGCCCTCGTCGTCCTCAGCGGGCCCGACCGGCCAGCCGGTGCCCGGGGGTGAAGGCCGGATCCTGATGCTGAGCGACCCGCGCAGCCTGGACCCCGCCACCCTGAGCAACAGCGCCCCGATCACCGCGGTGCTGGGGAACGCCCTGTACGGCACCCTCATGGTCGGCGACAAGGCCGGAAAGATCAGCTACACGATGGCCGAGTCGTTCGAGACGACCGACCAGGGCAAGACCTTCACCCTCAAGCTGCGACCGGACCTGGTGTTCTCCGACGGCACGCCGCTGGACGCCGAAGCCGTGAAGTTCAACTGGGACCGGACGAAGGATCCTGCGGTCGGCTCGTCCTACGTTGCCGAAGCGTCGATGATGCAGTCGACCGAGGTCGTCGACGAGACCACCCTCAAGGTCACGATGGCCAAGCCGGTGTCGGCGTACGCGCAGGCCATCCTCACCTCCTCGATGAACTGGATCGGCTCGCCGGCCGCGCTCCAGAAGGGCCAGGCGTCCTTCGACGAGAACCCGATCGGCGCCGGCCCGTTCACCCTCGACAACTGGACCCGCCAGGCGGACATCAGGCTGGTCAAGAACTCCCGCTACTGGGACGCGCCGAAGCCCTACCTCGACCGGCTTACCATCCGGACGTCCCTCGACACCACCCAGCGCTACAACACGCTGGTCAGCGGCGGTGCCGACGTCGCCATCGAAGCCGACTGGGTCAACCTGGACAAGGCCACCGAGGCCGGACTGACCAGTGACCTGATGCCGCTCAGCGGGGGCAACTTCCTGGCCCTGAACTCGCGCCGGGCGCCGTTCAACGACATCCGCGCCCGCCAGGCCCTCTCCGCGGCGCTCGACATGGAGGCGTTCAACCTCGCCGTCTACAACGGCACCGCGCAGGTGCCCGAGAAGCTGTTCGCCGAGTCGTCGCCGTTCTACGCGGACATCCCGCTGCGCAAGACGGACCGGGCCCTCGCCCAGCGGCTGTTCGACGAGCTCGCCGCCGAGGGCAAGCCGGTGACATTCGCCTTCTCCGCCTTCCCCACCAGCCAGAACCGGGCGATGGCGGAGAACGTCCAGGCGCAGCTGAGCAGCTTCGAGAACGTCAGGGTCGAGGTGAAGATCGTCGACTTCTCGCAGGTCGCGGCGCTGCGCACGACCTTCGACTTCGACGCGCTCGTCTCGTCGGCGTTCTTCCAGGACCCCGAGCCGCGGCTGTGGACGGCCTTCCACCAGGACTCGCTGGCCATCCTCTCCGGCGTCAAGGACCAGGAACTCAGCGATGCGCTGGACGCCGGCCGGGTCGAGACGTCGGAGGCGGCACGCAAGGCCGCCTACGAAACCGTGCAGGAGCGCCTGTCCGAGCTGACCCCGGTCATCTTCCTGACCCGCGCCGCGGCCGGTGTGATCGCGAACGAGGACGTCGGCGGCGTCCGCCAGTACGGCGCCGGGTCGCTGCAGCCCGAAGAACTGTGGATCAAGAAGTAGTTCTCCGCCCGGAGCCGGAGGGGACGGTCACCCGCTCCCGGGGGCGGGGCGGGACGGCCGCGGTCTGACAAAGCCCGGCGGGCGCACGGCGCACACGGCGCCGTGCGCCCGTCCGGGTCGGGCCCCAGCCCGGCAGGGCTGGCAGGGCTGCGGGCGGGTCAGTAGCCGGCCGTGAGGTCAACCGTGCCGTGCAGCGGTTCGCCGGCCCGCCAGCGGCGGAGGTTGTCGACGAAGACCGCCAGGCCGGCGTTGAGCCCACCGGGCGCCGACCACGACAGGTGCGGCATGATCCGGACCCGCGGGTCGCGGCGCAGCGGATGGTCGGCCGGCAGCGGCTCGGGATCGGTGACGTCCAGGCTGGCCCGGGTCACCGTCCCGGCCGCCAGTGCCCGGACCAGCGCGTCGGTGTCGACGATCCGGCCGCGGGCGACGTTCACCAGATGCAGCCCGGGCCTGGCGACGGCGAACGCGGCGTCGTCGAGCAGACGATCGGTCTCCGGGGTCAGCGGCGCGGCCACCACCAGATGGTCCGTCTCACCGAGCAGCTCCGGCAGGGTTCGCACGACGGTCACCCCCGGCACGTCGGCGGGGCGGCCGCTGCGGCGCAGCGCCAGCTGGCGCGTCCCGAACCCGTGCAGCCGGGGGGCCAGCTCCCGTGCGATGGAGCCGAAGCCGAGCAGCCCGACTGTCCGGCCGACGAGCGAGCCGAGTGGCGCGGTGAAGAACGGCTCGTTCGTCTCGGCCTCCCAGATGTCGGGCATCCGCTTCTCGGCGGCCAGCAGCAGGCCGACGGTCAGCTCGGCGATCGCCGCGCTGTTCGCGCCGCGGCCGCAGGTCACCGTGCGGCCGGCCAGACGATCGAGGGGGAACCCGTCGACCCCGGCGGACACGAAGTGCACCCACCGCGCCCGCTCGACCGCGGCCAGCTCGGCCGACGGGGAGCCCTTCAGCGACCAGGGCATGACGAGCGTCATCACCGGCCCCGCCCCACTCGCCGCCGGCGGCAGGGGATCGCCGCCGAGGACGTCCACGACCTGCGTCTCGGCGCCGACCAGCGCGCGGACCTGGCCGACGAACTGGCCCGGGATCACGGCCGCGACCACGGCGGGCCCGAGCGGGGCCGCTGCGGGGGCGGTGCGTGCCCCCGGGCGGTCCGTGGACGTGGTGAGCGGCGGGGTGGGCGAGACGATCGTCATGTGCGGCGGCTCCCCGGAGGTCGGTCGGCGGTCAGCGCTGCGATGCGGTCTCGGACGGCCGGTAGCGGTAGCCGACCCGCCGCACCGTCTCGATCTCGTGCCGCCGTCCCGGCCCGATCTTATTCCGCAGCCGGGTGATCAGGACGTCGACGCTGCGCTCGCCCGGGACCGGCCCGCCCTCGCCCTGGTTCCCCCAGACGTCCCGCAGCAGCACGGCGCGGCTGTGCACCCGGCCGGGGGAGCGGACGAGGAAGTCGAGGACCTCGAACTCCAGATAGGTCAGGTCGAGGCGCCGCCCGTCAGCGCGTGCATCCCAGCTGGCCCGGTCGAGGTGGATGCCGGCCCGGCCGGGCACCGCGAGCGGGCGGGTCCGTGGCGGCGTGCCGGGGGTGGTGAAACGGCGGCCGGAACCCTGGTCGGTGCGCTGGCCGAAGAACTGGCCAGCGAGGGTGGTCGTCGCCGAGGCGCTCGTCGCGGGGGTGGCCGTGGCCTCGTGAACGTGGATGTACTCGACAGGCATGGCGGTGCCTTCCTCGGGTTCTGCGGGCTGCCGGTGGGATGCGGCATCGCGGTCGGTGCCGGCGGCCGGCGGGCCGCGGGAGCCGGGACCGGTGGCCGGACGGAGATGCCGCGGCAGGCTGCTGCGCCGGCACGGGCATCGAGCCCCGGTACGCGGGGCATGGCTGGGTCCGACGAGGAACGGGCCGGAGAGCGGGCGAACTCCGCTCGGATGGTGGCTGTCAGCCGGCCGGACAGGCAGCGGAGGCGACGCGGAGCAGATCGATGTGCGCCCGGGTCACGAGGTAGGAAGGCTGCCACACAGGAGCAACACAAACACGCCGGCCGACCGCCCGCCAACCGGTCTGGCTTGTGACGTGGTTCACTTTTCTACTTGATGACTGAACAAAGGGCGGTCCGTCGCCGCCGGCCGGGCCTGGCCGGCGTTTCCGGGCGGTGGCGACGACGGCCCGCCTCCCCGGTTCTCCTGGTCTGGTGGCCTGAGGACCCGACGACGCGGGCCCGTCGCCGCGGCTACAGCGCGTTGGCCAGTCGGTCGGCGAGCAGGCGGGTGAAACGGGACGGGTCGCGCAGCTCGCCGCCCTCGGCGAGCACCGCCATGCCGTACAGCAGCTCCGCCGTGCCGGCGAGCACGTCGGCCTCGGCCTCGGCGCCCTGCTCGTGCGCCTTGCGCAGCCCGGTCACCAGGGGGTGCGTCGGGTTGAGCTCCAGGATGCGCTTCTGCCGCGGCACGTCCTGCCCCATGGCGCGGTACATCTTCTCCAGGGTCGGCGTCATGTCATGGGTGTCGCCGACGACGCAGGCGGGGGAGGTCGTCAGGCGGGTGGACAGGCGGACCTCGCGGACCTCCTCGCGCAGGCTCTCCGCCATCCACGACAGCAGGGCGCTGAAGTCCTGCTCCCGCTGCTCCCGCTCGGCGTCGGTGCTCTGCTCCTCCTCCTCGCCCCCGAGGTCGACCTGGCCCTTGGCGATCGACTGCAGTGCCCGGCCGTCGTAGCGGGCGACCCGCTCGACCCAGACCTCGTCGACCGGGTCGGTCAGGATCAGCACCTCGTAGCCCCTGGCCTGGAACGCCTCGATGTGCGGAGAGTTCTCGACCAGCGACCGCGACTCGCCGGTCATGTAGTAGATGTCGCTCTGGCCGTCCTTCATGCGCTCGACGTACTGGCGCAGCGTGGTCGGCTCGGCGGCGTCGTGGGTGGAGGCGAGGGAGAGCAGATCCAGGATCGACTCCTGGTTGTCGGCATCGTCGAGGAGCCCCTCCTTGATGACCGAGCCGAACTCCTTCCAGAACGTCCGGTAACGCTCGGCGTCGTTCTCCTGCAGGGTGCTCAGCGTGCTGAGCACCTTCTTGACGAGGCGGCGGCGGACGAGCTGGATCTGGCGGTCCTGCTGCAGGATCTCCCGCGAGATGTTCAGCGAAAGATCGTGCGCGTCGACCACGCCCTTGACGAAGCGCAGGTAGTTCGGCATGAGCGCCTGGCAGTCGTCCATGATGAACACGCGCTTGACGTAGAGCTGGATCCCGCGGCGGGCGCCCTGCGTGAACAGGTCGAACGGGGCGTGCGTGGGCAGGAAGAGCAGGGCCTCGTACTCGAAGACCCCTTCGCCCTTCATGTGGATGATCTCGAGCGGGTCGGTCCAGTCGTGGCTGAGGTGCCGGTAGAGCTCGTGGTACTCGGCCTTGTCGACCTCGTTGCGCGGGCGGGCCCACAGCGCCTTCATCGAGTTCAGGGTCTGGATGTCGGTGCTGGCCGCACCGTCCTCGCCAGTGGTCTCGACGGCCATGCGGATCGGCCAGGCGATGAAGTCGGAGTACCGCTTGACGATCTCGCGGATCTTGCGCTCGTCGGTGTAGTCGAAGAGGTGGTCCTCGTCGTCCACCGGCTTGAGGTGCACGGTGACCGAGGTGCCCTGCGGGGCGTCGTCGACCGTCTCGATGACATAGGTGCCCTCGCCGGCCGACTCCCAGCGGGTGCCGCCGGTCTGCCCGGCGCGGCGGGTGAGCAGCGTGACCGTGTCGGCCACCATGAACGTGGCGTAGAAACCGACCCCGAACTGCCCGATGAGCTCGTTCGCGGGCGTTGCCTCCTTCGACTCCCGCAGCTTGCGCAGCAGCTCCGCCGTGCCCGACTTGGCGATCGTGCCGATGAGGCTGACGACGTCGTCCCGGGACATGCCGATGCCGTTGTCCCGCACGGTCAGGGTGCGCTTCTCCCGGTCGACCTCGATCGCGATGTGCAGATCGGACGTGTCGAGGTCGAGGTCACCGTCCACCAACGACTCGAGCCGCGCCTTGTCGAGGGCGTCCGAGGCGTTGGAGATCAGCTCGCGGAGAAAGACATCCTTGTCGGAGTAGATCGAGTGGACCATCAGCTGCAGAAGCTGGCGCGCCTCGGCCTGGAACTCCAGCGTCTCGATCCGGTTGCTCACGAAAGCTCCTCCATCGGAAAGGGCATACGCCGACATGACGTCGGGGGTGATGACACGGCCCGGGCCCACGCCGGACCGGCGCTGCGCCGCCGCCGGCCGCCGCCTGCCGGCTCATGAACGCGCCGGGACGCGCCGGGACGCGCCGGGCGACCGCGCTGCCCGGTGACCACGATCTAACGCCGTGACCGACAGGGTCCGCGGCGGCTCACGGTCACTGGGTACATGCCGGAAATCATAGGGGTCCGCACCGACACATCGGGGCCGTGCCCGGAGGATTCCACAGCGGGACCCGCGCGCCGGCCGCCGGGTGAGCGGCCGGCGCGCGGGCGTCGACGAGGTCGGTCAGACCGGAGAGCCGGTACCCGCGCCGACACCGGCCGCGGAACGTGCCGTCCGGCCGAGGAGGACCACGGCGACGACCAGCCCGGCCACGACGGTGGCCGCGCCGTCGGCGCACAGGGCGATCCGGATGCCGTCGAGCATCGCCCCGTCGGCGGAGGCGGTGCCGGGTGATCCGGTGCCGTCGGCGGTGAGGACCGCGTTCACGATCGCGCTGACCACCGGGATGCCGACCGTGAGGGCGACCTGCTGCGTCATGGTCGCGAGGCCGGTGGCCAGGCCCTGCTCGTCGTCGGGCAGGCCCGTCGTTCCCGTCACCAGGTAGCCGACGATGCCCAGGGCGTGCCCGAAGAAGCCGATCACCGAGGCGATCAGCACCAGGGTGAGCGAGGAGCGACCGAGGTCGACGAACGCCAGCGCCGCGGCCGACGAGCCCTGGAGGAGCAGGGCGGCGACGAGCGCCGTCGGTGGGCTGATCCGGCTCAGGATCCGCGGGGCGACCAGGCCGGCGGCGAATGCCGCGGCCCCCGGCAGTCCGAAGATCAGCCCGGTGGTCAGTGCGGAGTAGCCGAGGAGTTGCTGCAGGTAGAGCGTCAGGAGGAAGACGAGTGAGCTGCCCATCGCGAAGATGACGAACCCGCCGGCGTTCGCGCCCGCGACCGTGCGCCGGCGCAGCACGGCGAGGGACGCCAGCGGGTGCGAGCTGGTCGCCTCGATGCGCCAGAACGCGACAAGCAGCGCCGCGCCCAGCACGAGCGTGATCCACACGACGGGCCGGCCCCAGCCGTCCTCGCCGCCGGTGGAGATCCCGTAGATGAAGGCCACCAGGCCGGCGGTGACGGTCAGCGCCCCTGGGACGTCCAGCCGCCCACCCCGCTCACCGCGCCCGCCGGGGACGACTCTCGGGGCTGCGACCAGGATCGCGACCGCGATCGGCACATTCAGCAGGAACGACCAGCGCCAGCTGAGGAACTCCGTCAACAGGCCACCGATGAGGGCGCCGACGGTGAACCCGGCTGGCAGGAGGGCGCCGTTGAGCCCGAGCGCCCGCTGGCGGGCCGGTCCCTCCGGGAACATGGTCACCAGCAGGGACAACGCGGCCGGCGTGGCGATCGCGGCGGCCATCCCCTGGCCCACGCGGGCGGCGAGCAGCACCGCCGGTGTCGTGGCGAGGCCACCGACCAGCGAGGCGACGATCAGCAGGGCCAGCCCGGCCAGGAACATCCGGCGCCGGCCGGCGATGTCGGCCACCCGGGCGAACAGCAGCGTGAAACCGGCGGACGGCAGCGCGAAGGCCGTGACGATCCACTGCAGGTGGCCCTCGGAGATCCCGACGCCGGACCCGATGGACGGCAGCGCGACGTTCAGGATCGAGAAGTCGACCGCGAGCATGAACTGGGTTCCGAGCAGGAGCAGGAGCCCGAGGCGTTCCCGGCCGGTGAAACCACCGGGGGCGACGGGGGGCCGCCCGTCGCCCGGGATGCCGGGCGCAGCCCGGGACGGGCCCCTGAGCGGGTCGGCGGCATCGCCCGGATGCGCCTGGAGGCGCGGCTGCGCGGTGCCGCGCCCGGCCTGCGCCGGCACGGCGACGGGGTCGGAGGCGGCGGTGGTGTCGGTCATGCGCCTGACGATCGGGGCGCGCGCGCCGGGTAGCCACCGCCCTGCCGATGCCCTCCACCGCGGGGGTAGCCCTGGCAGGGTTACCTTCGCCGCGCGGAAACGTCGGTGGTCGGCATCAGAATGCTCCCATGACCGAGCTTGGCGAGTTCCTCCGTTCGCGCCGCGACCGGCTTGCGCCCGCCGACGCCGGGCTCGTCCGGCCGGGCGAGCGGCGGCGGGTGCCCGGCCTGCGCCGCGAGGAGCTCGCGCAGCTCGCCGGCGTGAGCGTGACCTACTACGCCCGCCTCGAGCAGGGGCAGAGCCGCAACGCCTCCGACGCGGTGCTCGACTCGCTCGCCCGCGTGCTCCGGCTCAGCGACGACGAGCACGCCCACCTGCGCAGCCTTGCCCGCCCGGAGCGCTCGGCCCGCCGCAGCCGCCGGCCCGAGCGGGTGCGCCACGGCGTCCGGTTGCTGCTCGGGTCGGTGCGCGACTCGCCGGCTCTCGTCGTCGGCCGCCGCACCGACGTCCTCGCCTGGAACCAGCTCGGGCATGCGCTGTTCGCCCCGCACCTGGCCTTCGACGCGCCGGACCGGTGCGCCTCCCGCCCGAACATGGCCCGGTTGATCATGCTCGACGCGCATACCCGCGACCTGTACGTGCACTGGCGCCGCAAGGTCGAGGACGTGGTCGGCTACCTGCGGCTGGCCTCCGGCCAGTACCCGGAGGACGAGCAGCTCACCACCCTGATCGGCGAGCTGTGTGTGAAGAGCGAGGAGTTCGCGTCGGGCTGGGCCCGCCACCCCGTCCGCGACTGCTCCAGCTCGGTGCGCACCTACCGCCATCCGCTGGTCGGTGAGCTGACCCTGCACGAGGAGACGATGCGCCTGCCGGACGACCCCGGCCAGCGTGTCAGCGTCCTGTCGGCGGAGCCGCAGTCACCCACGGCCGAGCGCCTCGCGCTGCTCGCGAGCCTGGGCGCACCGCCGGCCCGCCCACAGAGCTCCCTCCCGGCGCCGCGCGAGCCGGCGGGTCCGACCCACCCGCAGGCCGGGCACCTGGAGTGCGGCGGTGCCGGCCTGGCCGGCCCGCGGTACCCGGGTGAGGAGGTGTCGTGACCGCGCCCGTGGTGGCGATGGGCGGCGGCTCGGCCGCGCGTTCGCCGTGTCCGTCACGGCTGCCGCACTCTGGCTGATCAGTCGCTGCCTCTCCTTCCCGAGGAGGGATGGGTGGTGAGCCGTCCGGTGGATCCGGCGGGCCGGGCCTGGTCGTACGGGGTCCGTGATCCGGGGATCCGCCCCGGCCGGGGCGGACGGGAGCGGGGCAGCACCCCGAGCACCGTCACGCCGACACCCCGGGTGCGCCAAGCACGCACCATGGTCGCCAGCGGTGCGTCGACGATGTCGCCGGTGCACTCGACCAGGAGGTAGTGCGATCCCAGCGCTGTTCCAGCCGGCCGGGACTCGAACCGCAGCAGTCGCGTTCCCGCGTCGGCAAGCGGGGTGAGCAGATCCCACAGCGAACCGTCGCCGTGGTGGGCCGGGACGCATGCCAGCAGCGTGCGGGCCGACGGGGCGCCGGTGCGGTCCGGGCTCGCCCCCGGCCCGGTCCGGCCCCGCGGGGCCGGACCACAGCCCACCACGACGAACCGGGTCTCCGCGCCGGGCACGTCGTCGATGTCGACCGCGAGTTCGACGACACCGGGGACCAGCGCACCGGCGGCGCCGGCCCCGACGGCGGCCGTCCGTCCCGAAAGGTCCGCGACGACCCGGCTGAGCCCGGCGGCCGTGGAGTCCACCGGCACTGCCAGCGCGCCGGGCGCGTGCCGGCTGAGCCAGCCGCGGCACTGGCTCAGCGCGTGGGGATGGGAGACCACGGTGGTCAGGGTGGCCAGGTCGGTCGCGGGCCGGCCGAACAGGTGCAGGCGAACGGTCAGCGCGAGGTCGCGGCGCAGTGTCAGGCCCTGGCCTGCGCCGGCCAGCTGGACCAGGGTGTCGACGGTGCCGCCCACCAGGCCTGCCGCCGAGTTCTCCCACGGGACGATGCCTTCGGCGACCACACCCTGGGCGACCGCGTCCAGTACCCGGTCGCCGGACGACAGCGGCACGTGGGGCCTGCGGGCCAGCTCGGGGTCCCGCAACAGGGCCAGATGGGTGAAGGTGCCAGCGGGACCGAGATAGCCGACCGAGCCGGCATCGTCGGCGGCGGTCGGTTCGTCGGTGGCTGGTTCGGCGGCGGCGGCGGTCGGTTCGGGGCTGGGCTCAGCGCCCGTCCAGCGATCTGTCCAGTTCGGTCCGGAGGATTGTCTGGAAGCGAGCGACATGCTGCGGTCCCATCAGTGTCTGGAGCTCGCCGGAACATCCACATAGCGCTTTCCCGGCCGGGCGAACCCGTCCTGTTTCCGGAGCTGGTCGGGCAGCCCGTCCTCCTTGGTTCCGGTCAATGGGATCGCGTAGAAGACGGTGAGCGCCCCGACGTTCCCGGAAGGTTCGTAGAATGCCCTGTCGTGAGCAGCGACTGGGCAGGGGACACCCACGCGGTGAACCCGGAAAGATCAAGCTCGAGTGCGGCCATCCGGCTCTCGAGGGCGTGGAGACAGGAGCCTGCAGCTGCTCGTCGAGGCGCGGTGGACGCAGCTGGGCGAGGAGTTCCGCTGCTGTTCCCCGGTGATGAGCGACAGAGGAGAATCGAGATCGACGCGGACAGGGACAATGGATCCATGCGCATGTGACACCACCCGGATACCGGATTCCGGGTGCTGCGTCAGATCGGAATGTGCAACCATAGCGGCCGCCCGCGGTGACATAGCCCTGTGGCGGATGGCGGGCGCATGATTTCTGGTGCGCTGGTGGCGTGAACGGAAGGTTGCTTCGCCCTCGACCGGGATGGGGAAGGGGTTTTGTCGCATCTCAGGTGTCGTTCGGCCGCACTGTGATCGACCGCTTCGTCCGAAGGATAGGCGTGTGTCCGCGCTCATGGGAAGAAGCCCGCCATGGTGACGGAAGCCACATGTGGTCCGCCGGGTTTCTGCTCTCCGGGTCTGGTAAAGAGTGTGGATGCCCGCGGTCGGGATGCTTGTGTGGTGGACCGGTCGCCGTAGTGCCTGTCGGTTTTCGGCCAGGCGGTCGACGTCGTGCCAGGAAGAGGCGGCGGGCGGACCCGGAATTCAAGATGCCGGAATGTGGCCAGCGCCGGTCACGGCACTGGATCGCGGCCGCCTTGGCAACCGCGTCCAACGCCGCGGCCAGGGGTTCGGTGGCCTTCTCCCGGAAACCGGTGAGCCGCGGGACGTGCGCGGACCTGGTCAGCTCGGCGTGTCAGAGGCCCAGCTCACCGAGCAGCCGGCCGAGTAACCCGCGGCCGGCTGCTCGGTGAGCTGGGCGGGACGGGAGCATGGTGGAATGCCCTTCACGCTCAGCCACCCGGCCGCGGTGCTGCCGCTGCGGCGCCTCGGCATGCCGATGAGCGCGATGGCCATCGGGTCGATGGTTCCGGACGTGCCGGTGTTCAGCGCGGACCCGGGCCTGTACACGTTCACCCACAGCGCGCTCGGCATCGTGACCGCCGCGCCGGCCTTCACACTGGTTGCGCTCGCGGCGTGGTTCCTCCTGGCGCGGGACGCCCTGGTCGACCTCGCTCCGGATGCGATCCGGCGGCGGCTGGCCCCACGGGCGCGGCTGACGGGCCGGCAGTGGCTGTCGGCCCCCGCCGGTGCGGCGGTGGGGGCGGCGACCCACGTCGGGTGGGACGTCTTCACCCACAGCAACAGGTGGGGTGTCCGCCAGGTTGCCTGGCTGAGCGACCAGTACGGCCCCATGCCCGGTTACCGGTGGTTGCAGTACGGCTCCAGCGTCGTCGGGCTGGTGATCCTCGTGCTCGCCGTCGCGGCCTACCTGCGGGCACAGCCGGTCGGGCCGCGCCTGCCGCGGCGGCACCCGCTGGTGGCCGTGATTCTCCCGGCGGCCCTCGCGGCCGCCACTGCCGCCGGCGCCGCCGTGGCCCTGGCCCACGCACGGGACGGACTGCACGCAGCCGTGTTCCACGGCGCCGTCGCCTCCGTGACGACGGCGACGGCGACGCTGGTGCTCGTCGCCAGCGGCTGGCGGCTCACGACGCGCCGCCCCGGCTGACGTCCGCGATGCGGCTGGCCGGAGTCCGGTGGCTGGCCATCAGCTGACTGCTTATCGGGCGAGACGAATACCCGATGAACAGGCGGTGATGCCGCGTTCGGGAGGGCGTGCGCCGGGTCATTCTGACTCCGGATGCGACGTTTTGTGGCGGGTTGCCCGCTCTTCGGCGCAGGCGGATCAGGGGTAGGACCCGCCGGGCTCAGCCGCGTAGGTGAAGCGAGAGGCTCAGGTGACAACGATGTCAACGCCCGGGATGTCCCATGCCCGGGACCGCGCGGGTGAACTGTCCCGCGTCGCCGACTGGCAGCGGATCTACGACACCCTCTACGCGGCCGCAGGCACGGATGGCGACGACTTCACCGGCTGGACGAGCAGCTACGACGGAACGCCGATCCCGGTGGCGCAGATGCGGGAGTGGTGCGACACCACCGCGTCGCTGGTACTGAGCCTGCGCCCCCGTCGGGTGCTCGAGGTGGGTGTGGGCACCGGTCTGCTCCTGCGTCGGATCGCCCCGCAGGTGGAGCACTACCTGGGCATCGACCTGTCCGCCGTCGTGGTCGACGCTCTGCGTGCCCGCGTCGACGCCGACCCGGTACTGGCGAGCCGGACGACGGTGCGCTGCCTGGCGGCGCACGACCTGGAGGCAGTCGGGGTCGGGGCCGGGGCCGGGGCCGCCACGGCGGACCGCGGGCCGCTGTTCGACACCGTCATCCTGAACTCGGTGGTGCAGTACTTCCCCAGCCTGGACT
Organism: Parafrankia sp. FMc2; assembly: GCF_041008525.1. Lineage (NCBI taxonomy): Bacteria > Bacillati > Actinomycetota > Actinomycetes > Frankiales > Frankiaceae > Parafrankia > Parafrankia sp. FMc2. Next base: position 13,766 of record NZ_JBFLUG010000085.1, read on the forward strand.
ACTTCCACGGTGTGCTCGGCGGGCTGCTTGACCTGGTGGCCCCGGGCGGCCGGATCTTTCTCGGGGACCTGCGCAACCCCCGGCTCGCCGACTGCCTGCGCACGGCGGTGGCGCTGCGCCGCGCCGCACCGGGGTCCACCGGTACGCAGATCGCCCAGGCGGTGGCGACCGCCGCCGAGCGGGAGCGTGAACTGCTGATCGACCCCGACCTGATCACCCCGGCCGGCCTCCCACCGGTACTCGCGGACCGGATCGCCGCGGCGGACGTGCGGGTCAAGCGCGGACGAGCCGACAACGAGCTCACCCGCTACCGCTACGACGTGGTGCTGACCACCTGCCCGGCCCCGGCCGGCACCAGCCTCCGCGGAACAGCATCGGCTGGCGGCGGGGCACTCCTGCCGCCGGCCGTGGAGGCCCCGGCTCTGGAATGGGGCTGGGAGGTCGACAGCCTCGACGAGCTTGCCGGACACCTGGCCGCGCACCGGCCGGACCGGCTGCGGGTACTGGGCGTTCCCCACGCCCGGCTGTTCCCGGAACTGGCGGCCATGCGCGCACTCGCCGCGGGTGCCGGTGCGGCGGCGGCCCGCGCCGTGCTCGACGACCCCCTGCCCAGGTCGGTCCCGGGAGTGGAGGACCTCGCCGCTCTCGGCGCGGCCCACGGCTACGACGTCGTCCCCACCTTCTCCCCCGACGGCGGCGACGGTGATCTCGATGTGCTCTTCCGGGCTGCCGCTTCCCCTGACCCCGACCATCGCTGGCCGACGAACGGGGTCGACGACCCCGCCGCGGACCGGCGGGCGAGGACCTGACCAGTGCGTTCCGACCATGTCGACTCGCTGCCCCTGACCGCCGGCCAGACGAGCATCTGGTTCGGCCAGCTGATCGACCCGGACAACCCCGCCTACAACGTCGGGCTGTACGTCGACATCGACGGGCCGATCGACGCGGAGCTGTTCGCCGAGGCCATTCGCCGGTGCATGCAGGAATTCGACACCACCCGGGTCCGGGTGTTCGAGGTCGACGGCGAACCCCGCCAGCGGGTCGAGCCGATCGGGCCGTGGGAGCTGAGCCGCGGCGACTTCGGCGCCGAGGCCGACCCGGAGGCCGCCTCGCTGGCGTGGATGCGGGCCGACATGGCCCGCGTGCGCCCCCTCGGTGTGCCGCCGCACGTCACCTGCGCGCTGCTGCACCTCGGAGCGGGCCGGCATCGGTGGTACGTGTGCGTGCACCATCTGATCACTGACGGCTATGGCGGGCCGGCGCTCGCCCGCCGCACCGCCGACCACTACCGCGCGTTGCTCACCGGCACGGACGTCCCCGTGGGCGACCCCGGCACCGCAGGCGGGTCGGGGCTTCGGACCCTGCTGGACGCCGAGAGCGCCTACCGGACCTCCGCCGAGTTCGGCGCCGACCGGGACTGGTGGCGGGCGCTGCTGGCCGACCGCCCGGAACCGGCGGGCCTCACCAGCCGCGCCGACCCGGCGGCAGGGGCCCCGCACCGCCATCCGATGACGGTCAGCCCCGGCCTCGAACCGGCGCTGCGCGCGGTCGCCCGCCGGGCGAGGACCAGCTGGCCGCGCGCGTTCACCGCCGCCGTCGCCGCGTACGTGCACCGGATGACCGACGCCCGCGACATCCTGCTCGGCTTCCCGGTGCCGGCCCGCACCACACCCGAGGTCGAGTCGGTGCCCGGGACCGTCGCGAACGTGCTGCCGCTGCGGCTGGCGGTGCATCCGGGCATGACCCTGGTGGAGCTGACCGCACAGGCGTCCGGCGCGGTTCGGGACCTGCTGCGCCACCAGCGCCACCGGCACGAGGACCTCGAACGCGATCTGGGCCGGGTGGGGGCGGCCCGGCGTCCCTACGGCGTGACCGTGAACATCATGCCGTTCGACTACGTGCTCGATCTCGGCGCCGCCCGCGGGGTGATGCGCATCCTGTCGAACGGACCGGTCGAGGACCTGGAGATCGCCTGCTACGGCGGTCGGCCCGGCGGCGGGGACCTGCTGCGGGTCGACATCAACGCCAACCCGTCCCGGTACGGCGCGGCCGAGGTCGCCGCCCACGAGCGCCGGCTGCGGGACTTCCTCGGCGCGCTGCTGGGCCTTCCCGCGGACGGCGCCGCGGATGCTGCCGTGGGCGCTGCGGCTGCTGGCGGCGACCGGAGGATCGGGTCGGTCGACCTGGTCACCCCGGCGGAGCGGTTCCGGGCGCTGACCTCGTGGAACCACACGGAGGCTCCACCACGGGCGTCGCTGCCCGAGCGCTTCGCCGCGCAGGCGGTCCGCACCCCGGACGCGGTGGCCGTGACCGCCGCCATGATCGGGGGCGACACCGGGGACGACACAGTGACCTACCGGCAGCTGGCCGATCGGGTCGAGCAGATCGCCGCCCGCCTGGCCCGCGCGGGTTCCGGTCCGGGTGACCGGGTCGCCGTTGTGCTGCACCGGACGTCCGACCTGCCGGCGGCGCTGCTGGCGGTGCTGCGTGCCGGCGCCGCCTACGTCCCGGTCGATCCGGACCTGCCCACCGAACGGGTCCGCCAGCTGCTGGACGACGCCGCACCCGCCTGCGTCCTGGCCTCCGCCGCCACCGCCGCCGGCCTGGCCCCGGGCCCGGGGCCGGCAGATCTGGCGGGTCCGGCGGGTCCGGCCTGGCTCGTCCTCGACGATCCGGCGGAGGCCGGGGGCGCGGACTCCGCCACGGCCGCGGACCTGCGTCCGCCCCGGCGGCCCGCGCCGGACGCACCCGCCTACGTGCTCTACACCTCCGGCACAACCGGCCGGCCCAAGGGCGTCGTGGTGTCGCACGGCGCGCTCGCGAACCTCCTGGCGGCGGTGGCGGACATCGCGCCGCTGTGCCCGGACGACCGGCTGGTGGCCGTCACCACCGTCTCGTTCGACATCGCCGCGCTCGAGATGTTCGCGCCGCTGCTGTGCGGCGCCGCGGTCGTTCTCGCCGACCGCGAGACCGTGCGCGACCAGACGGCGCTGCTGCGCCTGATCCACGTGTCGGGTGCCACCGCCCTCCAGGCGACGCCGTCGCTGTGGCAGGCCCTGCTGGACACCCCCGGCGCCGAGGCCGGGGACTCTCCGCTGCGCCGCCTGCGCATGCTGGTCGGCGGAGAGGCACTGCCGGCGGACCTCGCGGCCCGGATGGCACGGCTCGGCCGCGCCGTGATCAACCTCTACGGGCCCACGGAGACGACGGTCTGGTCCCTGTCAGCGCCGCTGACCGGACTCGACGCCGACGCCGGTGACACCGTCGGCACCGGTACTGCGGCCGTTGCGCCGCCGATCGGCAGGCCGCTGCGCAACACCCGGGCGTACGTGCTGGACGGGGCGCTGCGCCCGGTGCCGCCGGCGCGGGCAGGTGAGCTCTACGTGGCGGGAGCCGGGCTGGCGCTGGGGTACCTGCGGCGGCCTGGACTGTCCGCGGGCAGGTTCGTCGCCGATCCGTACGGCCCGCCCGGCGAACGGATGTACCGGACCGGTGACCTGGTGCGCCAGCGTGCCGACGGCGTGCTGGAATACCTGGGCCGCGCCGACGAGCAGCTCAAGATCCGCGGCTTCCGGGTGGAACCCGCCGAGGTCGAGGCGGCTCTCGCGACGCATCCGGCGGTGGGACGGGCCGTCGTCGTCGGCCGGGCGGAGCCTGGCGGGTCGCACCGGCTCGTCGCCTTCGTCGTCCCCTCCGCCGACGTCGACCCGGACCTGATCGACACCACCGACGTACGCTCCCGCGCCGCCGCGGTTCTGCCCGACTACATGGTGCCCGGCACGGTTGTGGCGGTGGCCGCCCTGCCGACGACGCCCAACGGCAAGCTGGACCGGGTTGCGCTGGCCCGCGCCGACGCTGCCGCGGGTCCCCGGCTCTCCAACCCCAAGCCCGGTGGGGGAGTAGCGGGCTCGGGTACGGATGGAACCGAGGCCGTCGTGCCGGTGGACAGCGCGGCGGGGGGCGGTGCGGCCGGTGCCGCGCGCACGCCGCTGGAGGCGGCGCTGTGTGAGCTGTTCGCCGAGCTGCTGGGCCTTCCGACCGACGGCGCGCACCCGCCGGTCGGGGCCGAGGACAACCTGTTCGACCTCGGAGGCCACTCGCTGGTGGCGGGCCGGCTGGCCAACCGCCTGCGGACCGCCTTCGGGGTGGACCTGCCGCTGCGCGAGATCTTCGACGCGCCCACCCCGGCCGCCCTGGCCGCGCGCATCACCACCATCCAGGGCGCGATCGCCGCGGCGGCACCTGCCGCGGCGGCATCCGCCGCGAGAACGACCGCGGCAGAAGCCGCCGGGAAAACCACCATCGCGGGCGACGTCACCGCAGACTCCGCGACGGGACCCGCGGTCGCGCCGGCCCCGGTGGGATCGCTTCCCGTCCTGGTCAGGCGGCTGCCGCGGCCCGACCCGCTGCCGTTGTCCCCCGCGCAGCGGCGGCTGTGGTTCCTGCACCGGCTGGAGCCGGCGGACGCCGCGCCCGTCTACCACATGCCGTTCGTGCTGCGTCTGCGCGGCGCGCTCGACGCCGACGCGCTGCGGGTCGCGCTCGTGGACGTCGTCACCCGGCACGAAGCACTGCGCACCGTGTTCCCGGACGAGGGCGGCCAGCCCCGCCAGCTCGTCCTGGAGCCGGTGGCGGGCACGCCCGACGTGGACGTCCGAACGGCACGCCCGGACGAGGTGCCGCCGCTGGTGCGGGCCGCGATCCGGCGCCGCTTCGACCTGGGAGTCTCGCCACCGTTGCGCGTCGAGCTGGTCCGGATCGGCCCGGACGAGCATGTGCTGGTCCTGGTCCTCCATCACATCGCGGGGGACGGCTGGTCGATGGGCCCGCTGGCCGCCGACCTCTCGTCGGCCTACCGGGCCCGCCGCGCCGGCACAGCCCCCGACTGGGATCCGCTGCCCGTCCAGTACGCCGACTACACCCTGTGGCAGCGCGACCTGCTTGCGGACGCCACCCCCGGCCCGGACGCGGTTCCCCTGCCGGGTACCGGTCCCGTTCCGGGCGTCGTGCCGCCCGGGCCGGGAGGCCTCGTCGCCCGTGACGTCGCCTACTGGCGCGAACGGCTGGCCGGGGCCCCGGACTGCCTCGCCCTGCCGGCGGACCGGCCGCGTCCGGCGGTGGCCAGTGGCGGCGGAGCCAAGGTCGCGTTCACGCTGTCCGCCGACCTGCACGCCGGCCTGGCGCGGGTGGCCCGCGCGCAGGGCGCGACAGTGTTCATGGCGCTGCAGGCCGGCCTCGCGGCACTGCTCACCCGGCTGGGCGCCGGCACCGACATCCCGCTGGGCGCGGCCGAGGCCGGGCGCACCGACACGGCCCTCGAAGGCCTCGTCGGATTCTTCGTCAACACCCTGGTCGTGCGGGTCGACACCGGCGGCGACCCGGACTTCGCGGCGCTGCTGGCCCAGGTGCGCGACACCGACCTGGCCGCCTACGCCCACGGTCGTGTCCCCTTCGAACGGCTCGTGGACGAGCTCGCCGTCCCCCGCTCGCTGGCACGCCACCCGCTGTTCCAGGTCATGCTGGCCGGCCAGCCGATGCTCACCGCCGAGGCGCTGGACCTGCCCGGCGTCACCGCGGAGCTCGTGGCCCCACCGGTGGAGACAGCCAAGTTCGACCTGTTCGTCAACGCCGTCGAGCGCCGGGGCCGGGACGGTACACCGGCCGGGGTGGACGGGTTCGTCGAGTACACCACCGACCTGTTCGACCGGCGCACAGTCGAGACTCTCGTCGAACGCCTCGGCCGGCTGCTCGAGGCGGCTGCCGCCCGGCCCGACCTGCCGATCGGCGCTCTCGACATCCTGAGCCCCGCCGAGCACGCCGGGCTGCTCGGCGACTGGCACGGCGCGCCTGTGCCGCACCCGTCAGACACCGCGGACACGCTGATCGGCCTGCTGCGGGAGCGGGAGACGAGCACCCCGGACGCGCCGGCGGTCATCGCCGGGCGGACGGTCGTCGACCACGCGGAGCTCGGACGGCGCGCCCGGCAGCTCGCGGGCCGGCTGCGCGCGTCCGGCGCCGGTCCGGAACGGATCATCGCGGTCGCGCTGCCCCGCTCCGTCGCGCTGCTGGTGGCGCTGCGCGCGGTCCTCGAGACGGGGGCGGCCTACCTGCCGCTCGACCCGTCCTACCCGGACGACCTGATCGACCACATGCTGCGCGACAGCGGCGCCTGCGCGGTGCTGACCACCCGGGAGCTCATCACCGGGCCCGGTTCCCTCGCCGCCGCGATCACCGGCCTCGGTCTGCCCGTGCTGGCGCTCGACCGCCACGGCGTGCCGCTGGACGCCCCCGCCGGCTCGACGGCATTCCCGGCATCCTCTGAGCCCGGCCTCGTGCGCACCGACCGGCGGCAGCCGGCCTACGTGATCTACACCTCCGGCTCGACGGGACGTCCGAAGGGCGTGGTCGTGTCCCACGAGGCGATCGTCAACCGGCTGCGCTGGATGACGGCCGCGTTCGGGCTCACCCCTGCCGACCGGGTGCTGCAGAAGACCCCGATCAGTTTCGACGTGTCGGTCTGGGAGCTGTTCTGGCCGCTCGTCGGCGGCGCGGGTCTCGTCCTCGCGCGCCCGGACGGCCACCGCGACCCCGGCTACCTGGCCGGCCTCATCCGGTCAGCGGGGATCACGGTCGTCCACTTCGTCCCGTCGATGCTCGCCGCCTTCCTGGACGACCCGGCCGCCGTCCGCGCCGGCCTGGGGACGCGGCCCGGTGACGCCCTGCGGGCGGTGCTGTGCAGCGGCGAGGCCCTGACCGCCGCCCTCGCCGCACGTTTCCACGACACGTTCAACCCGCCCGGCGGCGCCGGTCCGTCCGCGGGGACCGTGCGGGTCGCCCTGCACAACCTCTACGGGCCGACCGAGGCCGCCGTCGACGTCACCGCCTGGCCGGTCCTGCCTGCCGCGGACGGGCTTCCGCCTGCCGCGGACGGGCTTCCGGCCGTCGGCGGCGTGCCCATCGGACGCCCGGTCTGGAACACCCGCGCGCAGGTCCTCGACGACGCGCTGCGTCCGGTGCCGCCCGGGGTGCCCGGGGAGCTCTACCTCGGCGGGGTGCAGCTGGCCCGCGGCTACCTGCGCCGGCCCGGTCTGACGGCGCAGCGGTTCGTCGCCGACCCGCTCGGACCGCCCGGCGCGCGGCTGTACCGCACCGGGGACCTGGTCCGCCGTCTTCCCGACGGCGCGCTGGAGTACCTGGGCCGCACCGACCACCAGCTGAAGGTGCGCGGATTCCGGGTCGAACCCGGCGAGATCGAGGCGGTGCTCGCCGCGTCGCCGCAGGTGGCGCGGGCGGTCGTCACCGCGGTCGCGGATCCGTCCGGGCACCGCCGGCTGGTCGCCTACATTGTCCCGGCCACGGCCGGGAGCGGGCTGGACGTTCCCGGCCTGCGCGCACAGGTTGCCGCGCGGGTGCCCGAGCACATGGTCCCGGCGCTGTTCGTCGCCGTGCCGGCGTTCCCGCTCACCCCCAGCGGCAAGATCGACCGGGCGGCCCTGCCCGCGCCGTCGGCGGCTGGTGGCGGCGGCGGTGAACCGGACCGTTCCGGTGACGGCGAGGGCGGCGGCACCGCGGAGTCGTCCGATCCCGGGCGGGCCGGTGAGCTGCACATCCCGCGGCCGCGTACCCCGGTGGAACACCACCTCGCGGAGATCTTCACGGAGCTGCTGGGTCTGTCCCGGTTCGACCTGCAGGAGAGCTTCTTCGTCCTCGGCGGGGACAGCATCCTGGCGATCAGGCTCGTCAGCCGCGCCGTCGAGGCCGGTGTGGAGATCACGCTCCAACAGGTCTTCCAGCATCCGAGCGTGGTCGAACTCGCCGCCGTCGCCACGGTCTCCCCGTCCGCCGGCCCGGGCGAGACCGCGGGGGACGTTCCGGTGGTGTCGGCGGCGTCGGCGGACGTCCTGTCGGACGCCGTGCCGGACCGCGTGTCGGATGCGGCGTCGGACGTGATGTCGGACGTGGTGTCGGATGCCGGGGAGCGGCCCGCGGGGCGGCGCGGGCCTGACGACTTCCCGCTGGTCGTGGTGGAGGCCGCCGACGTAGCCGCGCTCGAGGCCGCCCATCCGCGGCTGGTGGACGTCCTGCCGCTGTCGCCCGCGCAGCAGGGCGTCGTGTTCCAGACCCGGTACGAGCGCGCCGCGCCGGGGACGTATCTCATGCAGTTCCGCCTGGTTGTCGAGGGCGATCTGGACGCCGGCCGGCTGCGGTGGGCGCTGGGGCGGGTGCTGCGCCGCCATCCGAACCTGCGGGTCGCGGTCGCCGAGCTGGCCTCCGGGCGCGCGGTGCAGGTGGTCGTCGACGGCGCACGGCCCGCCTGGGAGACCGAGGACCTGCGGGCCCTGCCTGCCGCCGAGCAGGACGAGCGGCTGGCCCGGCTCGCCCGTACCGAGCGGACCACGGCGTTCGACCCGTCCCGACCGCCGCTGATGCGGGTTCTGCTCGCCCGTGTCGGCGAGCGCCGGCACTGCCTGCTGTTCACCCATCACCACGTCCTGCTGGACGGCTGGTCGATGCCGCTGCTGCTCGCCGAGCTGTTCATGCTGCACGACGACGCCGACGCGCCGCTTGAGCCGGTGCCGCCGTTCACCGACTACCTGCGCTGGCTGGAACGCCAGGACCGCGACGCCGCCCGGGAGGCCTGGCGGACCGCGCTCGCGGGCCTGGACGGCCCCACCCGGCTCGGGGCAGGCGGCCCTGGCGGCCTGCGCCGCACCGAGATGATCGAGGCGTACCTCCCGGCGCCGGCCACCGAGGCCCTGAGCGACGAGGTCCGCCGGCGTGGGCTGACGATGAACACCGCGGTGCGGGGCGCCTGGGCGCTGGTCCTCGGCGCGCTCACCGGCCGGGACGACGTCGTGTTCGAGTCGCCGGTCGCGGGGCGGCCCGCCGCGCTGCGCGGATCCGACTCCATGATCGGCATGTTCCTGCACACCCAGCCGGTGCGGATCCGCACCCGGCCCGACGAGTCCGTGGCCGACCTGCTCACCGGCATCCAGCGGGAGCAGGCCGGGCTGGTCGAGCACACCCACCTGGGCCTGGCCGAGATCCAGCGGCTCGCCGGGCAGGGTGCGCTCGCCGACACCATGGTCGTGTTCCAGAACTTCCCGATCGACCCGGCCGCATTCGCCGAGATCGGCGGGCTGCGGGTCACCGACGCGACGTCCAGCGGGTCGACCCACTACGCGCTGCGCGTCTCGGTGACACCCGGTGACCGACTGCAGGTGGTGGTCGGGTGCCGCACCGACGCCGTCGACCCCGCGGAGGCCGACCGCACCCTCGCCCGCTTCCTCGCGGTGCTCACCGCGTTCGCCGCCGGCCTCGACCAGCCCGTCGGTGAGCTGGACCTGCTGCTGCCCGACGAGCGCGCCCCGCTCACCACGCTCCCGGCGCCCGCCCTCCCGCCAGCGCCGGCACCTCTGCCGGACCCTGCGCCGGCCTCGGAGCCGGAGCCGGAGACCGTCGCGGAGCTGGTGGCGGCGATGATCCGCCGGTATCCGGACCTGATCGCCGTCGAATGCGGCGAGGAAGCACTGACCTACCGCGAGCTCGATGCCCGGGCCGGCACGCTGGCCGCCCGGCTCCGCGCGCACGGCGCCGGACCGGAACGGGTCGTCGCGGTGGCCGTCCCGCGGTCGGTGGACCTCGTGGTCGGGCTGTGCGCGGTGCACCGTACCGGTGCCGCCTACCTGCCGGTCGACCCGGACTATCCGCAGGCCCGCATCGCCGCGATGCTCGGGCAGTCCGAGGCCTCGGCGATCATCACCACCACGGCTGTAGGCCCGACGCTGCCCGCGCGCGACCTTCCCCGACTGCTGGTGGACGTCGAGCCGCGACCGACCGACGCCGACGGCCCAGGTGCGCCAGGTGCGCCAGGTGCGCCGAGCGTGCCGGGGGGGCCGGCCCGCGCCGATCATCCGGCCTACGTCATCTTCACCTCGGGGTCGACGGGGCGTCCCAAGGGCGTGGTCGTCCCGCACCGTGGGGTGGTCTCCTACCTGCGCTATCTCGCGGAGACGGTGCCGCTGCTGCCGGGCACCGCCGTGCTCAACCTCGCCTCGGTGTCGTTCGACCCGTCGGTCCGCGACATCTTCGGGCCGCTGAGCACCGGCGGCCGGGTCGTCCTCGTCGCACCGGACGCCGCGCGCGACCCGGCGGCGCTGGTCACCGCGCTGCACCGGCACCGGGTGGACGTCCTGTTGTCCGTCGTGCCGGCGATGCTCACCGCGCTCTGCGCAGCGGCCCGCGCCGCGGACCCGCAGGCCCGCCCGGACCTCCGGGTGATCATGACCTGCGGCGAGGCGCTGACCGGGACCCACCTGAGCCCGGTGCCGGTACTCGGCCCGGCCCGGGTGGTCAACCAGTACGGCCCGACCGAGACGACCATGAGCGCGCTTTACCACCCGGTCGGTGCGGCTGGATCGGCGGACCGGGTTCCGATCGGGCGTCCGGTACCCGGCGTCCGGGCGCAGGTGCTGGACCGCTGGCTGCGGCCGACGCCGTCCGGTGTTGTCGGGGAGCTGTACCTGGCCGGTACCGGCGTGACCCGTGGCTACCTCGGTGCGCCGGCCGCGACCGCCGAGCGGTTCGTCGCCGATCCGCACGGCCCGGCCGGTACCCGCCTGTACCGCACCGGTGACCTGGCGGCCCGGCGCGCCGACGGCACGCTGGAGTTCCACGGCAGGGCCGACGACCAGGTGAAGATCCGCGGCTACCGGGTGGAACCGGGTGAGGTGGAGGCCGCGCTGGCGGCGCTGCCCGAGGTCGGGGCGGCCGCGGTCGTGGTGCACCGGGCCGGAGCGGCCGACGCCCGCCTCATCGCCTACGTCGCCCCGGCTGCCGCGGTACCGGCTGTTCCGGTGCCGGCCGCTCCGGAGCCGGCGGGGTTGCGGCGGGCACTGGCGGCGACCCTGCCCGCGCATCTGGTTCCGGCGCTCGTCATGGTCGTGGACGCGCTGCCGCGCACCCCGAACGGGAAGGTGGACCGGGCCCGCCTGCCCGAGCCCGACCTGACCGCCTCGTCCGGGGGCGCCTCGGCGGCCACGGCGCGCGAGCGCGCTCTGTGCGCGCTGTTCGCCGACGTGCTCGGGCTGCCGTCGGTCGCGGCCGACGCCGGGTTCTTCGCCCTCGGCGGCCACTCGCTGCTGGCGACCGCCCTGGTCGGACGGGTGCGCCGGGAGCTCGGCATCGACCTGGAACTGCGGGCTGTCTTCGAGGCGCCGACCCCGCGCGAACTCGCCGCGCTGCTCGACGACCACCTGCCCGCGGCGGGGACGGAGCGTCCCGCCCTGGTGGCGTCCGCGCGTCCGGAGCAGGTGCCGCTGTCGGCGGCCCAGCGGCGGTTGTGGTTCCTGCGCCGACTCGACGGTGGACGGCCGACCTACCACCTCCCGGCCGTCGTCGAGATCGACGGCCCGCTCGACGTCGGCGCGCTGCGCGCCGCTCTCGCCGACGTCCTCGCCCGCCACGAGGTTCTGCGCACCGTCTACGCCGACGCCGCGGACGACCCCGCCGGCGCTCCGACGCAGCGCATCCTCCCGGTCACGTCACCGCTGCTCGCCCAGGCACTGGACGTCCTTCCGGACACCGGTCCGGCGGAGTTCCTCAGCCGGCCGTTCGACCTGGCCCGTGACCTTCCGGTGCGGGCGGCGGTGCGTGCCCTGGGCCCCGAGCGGCACCTGCTCGCCTGGGTGGTCCACCACATCGCCGCGGACGGCTGGTCGATCGCGGCGCTGGTCCGTGACCTCGTCGGCGCGTACACCGCCCGGGCCGGCGGAACCGGGCCGCGCTGGGCGCCGCTGCCCGTCCAGTACGCCGACTACGCGCTGTGGCAGGAGGATCTGCTGCGGCCGGGCGGGCCTGCCGAGACCCGGCTGGCCGGCTACTGGCGCGCCCAGCTGGCCGACCTGCCGGCCGAGATCGAGCTGCCCACCGACCGGCCGCGCGGCCGGTCGGTGGGCGAGCCGGGCGGCTCCGGGGGCGGGGGCGAGGTGCGCCTGCGCATCGACGCGGGACTTCGCGCCGACCTGGCGGCGCTGGCGGCGGCGCACGGCGGCACCGTGTTCATGGTCCTGCAGGCCGCGCTCGCCGGACTGCTCACCCGGCTCGGGGCGGGCACCGACATCCCCCTCGGGACCGCCGTCGCCGGCCGCTCCGAGCCCGAGCTGCGCGACCTGGTCGGCTGCTTCGTCAACACGCTCGTCCTGCGCAGCGACACCGGCGGCGACCCGAGCTTCGCGGAGCTGCTGCGGCGCGTGCGGGAGACCGACCTCGCCGCGCACGCGCACCAGGAACTGCCGTTCGACCGGGTCGTCGAGCTGCTCAACCCGCCGCGGGCGGCCGGGCGGCACCCCCTGTTCCAGACGATGATCACCTACGACAACGCGCCCGGCACGCGGTTCGACCTCCCGGGCCTGACCGTGCGCCCGCAGGCGCCTGGCTCTCGGGCCGCGCGGATGGACCTGATCGTCGCGTTCTGGGACGCCGACCGGATCACCTCGGGCGCGGGCGACGCCGAGGACGCCGGCACCGCCGAGGACGCCGGCACCGCGGGGGAGGGCGGTGGCCCGGGCGTCATCGAGGGACGGATCGAGTTCGACACCGCGCTGTTCGGCCAGGAGAGCGTCCAGAGTCTGGCCGACCGGCTGCTGCGGTTGCTGCGGGCGGCGGTCGCGGGGCCGGCCACCCGCCTCGGTGACCTCGACATCCTCGCGCCGGGCGAGCGACGTGCGCTGCTGGACGGGCCTCCGCCCGCGGTGGGCATGGGGTCCGCGGCGTCCGACGTGGCCGCACCGGGAGAGCTGCTGCCCGCGCGCGTCGCGCGGTGCGCCCGGCGGACGCCGCACGCCCCCGCCGTCCTCCACGGCGATCGTGTCGTGTCCTACGCGCGGCTGTGGGCGCGGGCCGAGGATCTGGCGCACCGACTGGCCGCGCTCGGCGCCGGTCCGGAGACGATCGTCGCGGTCGTGCTGCCGCGCTCACCGGAGCTGCTGACGTCCCTGCTGGCCGTGCTGCGCTCGGGCGCCGCCTACCTGCCGGTCGATCCCGAGGCGCCACCCGAGCGGATGCGGCGGATGCTTGCCGACGCGGCGCCGGTCTGCCTGGTCACGACCGCCGGGTGCGCCACGGAGATCCGCCACGGGCTGGCCGCCACGGTGGTGCTGCTCGACGTCCCGGGCGCCGACGGGAGCATCGCCCGAACGGACGGCGACCCGCCCACCGGGACGGACGAGGACGCCCGGACGGACGAGGACGCCCGGGAACTGCCGGTTCCCGACCCGCGGCATCCCGCCTACGTCATCTACACGTCGGGCACGACCGGGGAGCCCAAGGGCGTTGTCGTCACCCACGGGGCGCTCGCGAACCTGCTCGCCGGCATGAGCGCACTGGTGCCGCTCGGAGCGGGTGACCGGATGACGGCGCTGGCGACCGTCGCGTTCGACATGGCCGTGCCCGAGCTGTACCTGCCGCTGATCCACGGCGCGGCGGTGGTGATGGTCGACCGGGACGTCGCCCGCGACCCGGCGGAACTCGCCGCGCTGGCCGCCCGGACCGGCGTGACCGTCATCCATGCCACGCCCTCGACCTGGGCGGCGCTGCTGATGCGCGGCACGCTTCCGCCCGACGTGCGGATTCTCGTCGGTGCGGAGGCGCTGCCCGACCGGACCGCGGCCGGGCTGCGCACGCTCGCCGCGGGCGCGCCGCCCGTCCAGCTCTACGGGCCGACCGAGACCACGGTGTGGTCGGTGGCCGGCCCGCTCGGCGAGCGTGGCGCCGAGCTGGGAACCGCCCTGCCCGGCAACCGCGCATACGTCTTGGACGCGGCGTTGCGGCCGGTGCCGCCCGGTGCGCCCGGCGAGCTCTACCTGGGCGGAGTCCAGCTGGCCCGGGGCTACCTCGGCCGCGCCGGCCTGACCGCCTCCCGGTTCGTCGCCGACCCCTTCACCGCCGAGGTCGCGGACACCGGCGACCGGATGTACCGCACCGGGGACCGCGTCCGACGCGGCCGGGACGGCCGGCTGGAGTACCTGGGCCGGCTCGACCGCCAGGTCAAGATCCGCGGTCACCGGGTGGAGCCGGGCGAGATCGAGGCGGTCCTCGCCGCGGCGCCCGGTGTCGGTGAGGCGGCCGTGACGGTGCGCGGCGACGACTGCGGCCCGGGCGGCGGTCACCTGGTCGCCTTCGTGACCTTGCCGGACTCACAGGCAGCCGCGGATCCGACCGCGGACCCGGCCGCTGAGCCCGCAGCCGAGCCCGCAGACGAGCTCACCACGACCACCATCACCACCACCGCCGCGGCGCGGATCCGGGCGCATGCCGCCATGAGGCTCCCGGGCTACATGGTTCCCTCGGCAGTCGTCGTCCTGGACGCGCTGCCGCGCACCTCCCGCGGCAAACTCGACCGCGCCGCGCTGGCCGCGCTCGACGTCCCCGCCGCGGACGGGCGGCGTGCCGGGCCCGCGCGGGGCCGGGCCCCGGCCACCGAGCGGGAGCGCGCTCTCGCCGCCGCCTTCGCGGACGTCCTCGGACTGGCCGGAACCCGCTCCGGCGGTGAGCGACCTCCCGGCGGGGCCGATAGCGGGGCCGATGACGGTGACGGGGCCGGGGCGCGGGCCCCGCTCGGCGTCGACGAGGGGTTCTTCGACCTGGGCGGGCATTCCGTGCTCGCGGTCGCGCTGGTGAACCGGGTGCGGGCCGAGCTGGGCGTCGACCTGCCGGTGCGGGCCGTGTTCGATGCGCCGACCGTCGCCGGCCTCGCCGGCCTGATCGACGCCGCCACCGGCGACGGGCAGCCGGGACCGGCCGGGCAGTGCCCCGCGGATCCGGCCCGGCCCCCGCTGCGGCGGCTCGACCCCGCCGAGCAGGGCCCCGGCCAGCAGGGCCCCGGCCAGGAGGGCCCCGCCGAGCAGGACGCCGCCGTGCCGCTGTCCCCGGCGCAGCGGCGGCTCTGGTTCGTCCACCAGCTGGAACAGGGCCGGCAACCGGCCTACCACCTGCCGGTCGTGCTGCGGCTGCGCGGGCGGCTCGACGTGGCCGCGCTGCGTGCCGCCGTCGCCGACGTGTGCGCTCGGCACGACGTCCTGCGAACCAGCTATCCGGACGTCGACGGCGAGCCGCGCCAGCGGGTCGCTCCGCCGGACGACTCGTGGCCCGGGCTCAGCGTCGCCCGGGTGGACGAGGCGGGCCTGCCCGGCGCGCTGCGCGACGCTGTCGTGACACCCTTCGACCTGGCCGAGGCCGCGCCGGTACGCGCCCAGTTGTTCTCCCTGACCGCCGCCGACCACGTGCTTCTGCTGGTGGTGCACCACATCGCCGCGGACGGGTACTCGATGGGGCCGCTCGCCGCCGACCTGGCGACGGCCTACACCGCCCGCCACGCCGGCCGGGACCCCGGGCTCGCCGCGCCGTCCGTCCGCTACACCGACTACACCGCCTGGCACCGCGCGCTGCTGGGCGCCGAGGACGATCCGGACTCCCGGGCCGGGCGTGACCTGGCGTACTGGCGGGCCCGTCTGGACGGCCTGCCGCAGCGCATCGCCCTGCCCACCGACCGCCCGCTCCCACACCGGCCCAGCGGGCGCGGCGACGCGCTGCGGGTGGACGTCTCCGCCGCGGTGCACGCCGCGCTGGCCGAGCTCTGCGCGGCGCGTGGGGCCACCGTGTTCATGGCCCTGCAGGCCGCGCTCGCGGCCCTGTTCACCCGCCTCGGGGCGGGAACCGACATCCCGATCGGGACGGTGGTCGCCGGGCGCACCGACGCCGCCCTCGACGGGCTGGTTGGCTGCTTCGTCAACACGGTGGTCCTGCGTACCGACACCGGCGGGGACGTCTCGTTCGCCGCGCTGCTCGACCGGGTACGGGCCGCCGACCTCGCCGACCTGGCCCATCAGGAGACCCCGTTCGACCGCGTCGTGGCGATGCTGGGCGCGGACCCGACCGGCCCGACCGATGCGGCCGGCCCGGTGGGCCCGGCCGGCCCGGCGGCGCGGGGACCGATGCGCGGGGGCGGCCTGGGACATCCGCTCGTGCAGGTGATCCTGGCCAGTCAGCCGGACCTGGACGGCGGCGCGCTCGTGCTGCCCGGCCTGAGCTGTGACCCGATGCCCGGGCCCGCCGGCGGGGCCCGGGTCGAGCTGTCGTTCGCCGTCACCGAGCGCCGCGGCGCGGACGGGACGCCGGCCGGCATCGACATCAAGGCCGACTTCGCCACCGACCTGTACGACCGGACGTCCGTGGCGGCGCTGGCCGCGCGGCTCGTCCGGCTGCTCACCGCGGCGGTCGACCAGCCCACCGGCCCGATCAGCGCCCTGGAGATCGTCGGCCCGCAGGAGCGGGACGCGCTGCTCGCCCTGGGCACCGGCCGGGGCGTGGACGCCGGCGGTCTCGGTCCGGGCGCGCCGCAGCAGCGGCCGGCATCCGACCCCCTGGTACTCGACTCCCTGGCCTCGGTGCCCGCGGCGTTCGCCGCGCAGGTGGCCAGCCGGCCGGAGGCGCCCGCGGTGCACGCCGACGGCGGTGTGCTCAGCTATGCCGACCTGGCGGCCCGCGTGGAGCGGCTTGCCGACCATCTCGTGGCGGCCGGGGTCCGGCGCGGCGACCGGGTCGCGGTACTCACGGGCCGGGTGCCGGCCGCGATCGTCGCGTTCCTCGCGGTGCTGCGGGCCGGCGGAGCCTTCGTCCCGCTCGACCCGCGCCATCCGCAGGCGCGGATCCGGCGGGTGGCGGACCGGGCGGGCGTGTCAGCGCTGGTGACCGACGGCGAGGGGGAGCCCGGGGCGCTGGTTCCCGCGGACCGCCGCGTCCTGGTCGACACGCTCGGCGGCGCGGTCGGCCGGAGCGACGGGGCGCCCCCGGGATCCGATCACGGCCTGAGTGGCGGCTCCGCGCGGGCCGTGGTCGGGCCGGACGATCTCGCCTACGTCATGTTCACCTCCGGATCCACCGGCGAGCCCAAGGGCGTGGGTGTCACCCACCGCGGCGTTCTCGGGCTGGTGGCCGATCCCCGCTGGTCCGCCGGACCTCCGGTGCGGATGCTCGCGCACACGTCCTTCGGGTTCGACGGGACCACCCTCGAGGTGCTGGTGCCGCTGCTCACCGGCGGTGACGTGGTGCTCGCCGGTGACACCGTGCCGGACGTGGCCGAACTGGCCCGGCTCATCCGCGTCCACCAGGTGACCTGCCTGCTGCTCATCGCCGGGCTGTTCCGGGTCGTCGCCGAGGAGGACCCCCGCGCCCTCGCCACGGTGCGGGAGGTGCTGGCCGGCGGCGATGTGGTGCCCACGGCGGCGGTGCGCCGCGTCCTCGAGCACTGCCCCGGCCTGCTGGTGACGGACGTCTACGGCCCGACCGAGGCCACGGTGTTCGCGACGGCCGCCCAGCTCGACAGCCCGGCAGCCCTCGACGCGGCGGGCCACGGCGTGCCCATCGGCCAGCCCCGGGCCGATGCCCGCGTGTACGTGCTGGACGCCGCGCTGCGCCTGGTGCCCGCCGGTGTCGTCGGGGAGCTGTACCTCAGCGGCGGCGGGCTCGCCCGCGGGTACGTCGGCGCTCCGGGCGCCACCGCCGCCGCCTTCGTGGCGGACCCCTTCGCCGCCCGGCCGGGCACGCGGATGTACCGCACCGGGGACCTCGTCCGCTGGAACTCCGCCGGGCAGCTGGAGTTCGTCGGCCGTGACGACCACCAGGTGAAGATCCGCGGGTTCCGGGTGGAACTCGGCGAGGTCGAGGCGGCACTGGCGGCGCTGCCGGGGGTCGCCGACGCGGCGGCCATCGCCGTCGACGGCCCGGCGGGCACCCGCAGCCTCGCCGGCTACCTCGTCGCCGCACCCGGCCGGGAGCCTGACCTCGCCGCGGCGCGCACCTCGCTGACGGGCACGCTGCCGGCCCATCTCGTCCCGGCCTCGCTCACGGTGCTGGACCGGCTGCCGCTGACCGAGACACACAAGCTCGACCGCGCCGCCCTCGCCCGCCTGACCCCCGCCGCGGCCGCGGCCTCGCGCCCGACGGGCGCCGGCGCCGCGTCCGCGGGCGAGCCGCGGCGTGCGCCGGTCACGGCAGCCCGCCCGGAACCGGCCGTCGGGGCGGCGCGCCAGCAGGGGGCCGACAGCCCGACGTCCCGGCTGGCCCGGATCTTCGCCGAGGTGCTCGGTCTGCCCGTGGTCGGGCCCGGGGAGAGCTTCTTCACCCTTGGGGGCGACAGCATCCTGTCGATCCAGCTCGTGAGCCGGGCCCGCCGGGCGGGCCTCATGCTCAGCGCACGGGACGTCTTCGAGCACCCCACCGCCGAAGCCCTGGCCGCTGTCGCCGTGGCCACCACGGGCCCGGGCCCGGGCACGGCGCCCGCGGGTGCGGCTGACTCACCAGGCTCACGCGCCCTCGATGCCGGGGGCGGCTGGAGCGGGGAGCGCGCCGGGCCGGTGCCGCTCACCCCGATCGTGCACTGGCTGCGCGAGCTCACCCGCTCCGAGGGAGCGGTCGGCCCGCACGGGCCGCGGCGGCCGGCCGATCCGGCCGATCCGGCCGACGAGTTCCAGCAGTCGATGCTGCTGCGGGTGCCGGCGGGGCTGGGCGAGCACCGGATCCGCGGCGCGGTGCGTGCGCTCGTCGAGCACCATGACGCGCTGCGCCTGCGGCTCACCCGGGCCGCCGACGGACGGGTGTGGGCGCTGCGCGTCGACGAACCCGACGACCGCGACCCGGGCGGCGTCGGAGCCGGCGTCGGAACCGGAGCCGGGCCTGACACCGGGCAGGTGCGGCGGGTGGACGTCGCCGGCCTGGCGGCGGGGTCCGACCTCGCGGACGAGATCCGCAGGCAGGCGGCCCGCGCGGTCGGCGAGCTGGACCCCGGACGCGGCCGGATGCTGCGGGTGGTCTGGTTCGACGCGGGCGACGCCGCCGGCCTGCTGCTGGTGGTGATCCATCACCTCGCGGTGGACGGGGTGTCGTGGCGGATCCTGCTGCCGGATCTGTACGAGGCGTGGGAATCCCTGGGTGAGGAGGGCGCCCAGGCGCGCCTCGCGCCGGTGGGTGTGCCGCTGCGCGCCTGGGCCCGGTCACTGGCCGAACGCGCCCACGACCCCGCGCTGCTCGACGAGCTTCCCTACTGGCGGGCGGTGCTCGCCGCCGGTGCCGTTGGCGCAGCCGGTGCTGTCGGTGGCGATGCGGCCGGTGCCGTCCGCGGTGCGGGAAAGCGGGCTGGTTCGGGCACGGAGGGCCCGGGTGCGGTGCTTCGGCAGGGTGCGCGGGCACTCGACCCGGTGCGTGACACGTGGGGGTCGGCGGGGCGGCTTGAGGTGTCGGTTCCGGTGGTGGTGTCGCGGTCGTTGCTGGTGGACGTGGCGCCGTGGCTGGGGTGCGGGGTGGAGGAGCTGCTGCTGGGGGCGCTGGCGGTGGCGTTGGACGGGTGGACCGCCGCGGGCCCGGAGCCGGGTGCGGAGTCAGGCCCGGAGTCGGGTGCGGGCACGGCGTCGGGCACGGGCGGGGTGCTGGTCGACGTGGAGCGGCATGGGCGCGACGCGGCGGTGGATCTGTCGCGGACGGTGGGGTGGTTCACGGCTGTGGTTCCGGTGCTGCTCGAGGTGGGCGGTGTGGGTGTGGTGGGCGCGGTACGCCGGGTGGTGGAGGTGCTGAGG
>NZ_JBFLUG010000086.1:0-32939 GCF_041008525.1 Parafrankia sp. FMc2
TCAGCGCACTACGCCTGGCCGGGCACAAGAGCATCGCCCCCGCCCTGCGGGCCACCGCCCGCAGACCCGAGCGCGTCCTCCAGATCATCGGCCTGATCAGCGAAAAGGGACTTTGACGGAGCCCTGGGCCGGCCAGGGGTCGCCCCCCGAAAAACATCGCGGCCCGCCGCGAAGCTGACCAAAGGTCAGCGAGCACGACGGGCCGGCTCGTGGAGTTGAGGGGAGTCGAACCTCTACACTCGCCCGAACGCCCCCGACCCGCCCAGGGCAATCGCGCACGTCGGGGTCCGGGGGCTCGGCCCCCGGGCAGACATAACGAAGACGCCCTCATGCCTTCGTAGAAGGCATGAGGGCGTCCAAGTCGAGTGGACCTGACGCAACACAATAAGAACCGCCTGATCTTGGTTCAAGGCTCTGAGATCACCGTCCGCCCGGTCTCCACGAGGCTCCTGGCCAGGGGCGATGCCCAGTGAGCGCCCGGCCAGCAACCTCGCCAGCCGGATCGAACACACGTTCCGTAGACCTGGTGGGTCCGAACGGCACCACCCGCATGGTGACCGTGATCGTCGGAACCGTCGTCGGGCTCACCTTCCTCTTCGGGCTCGGCAACGTCGCCACACTCGGCATCCGCCTCGGGGTCCCGACCTACGTCGCGATCCTCGTGGCACCCGCAGTCGATCTCTCCGTCGTCGGACTGCTCCTCGGCGCACGCCACCTCACCCTGCACGGCGGACCCGCCGACGTCATCCGCGCGGCACGACGTCTACTGATCTTCGCCAGTGCTGTGACCCTCGCCCTCAACATCGCCGAACCCCTTATCTCTGGCCACTACGGCAGAGCAGCCTTCGACGCTGTCGGCCCCCTCCTCCTCATAGGGTGGGCGGAGGCTGGCCCCGGCCTCCTCCAAGCCATCCAGACCACCTCCTCGCGCCCGACCCCCTCTCCAGCAACGGAGAGCGATCAGCCACATGCACCAACGCCACCGTTCCAAGCCGGTGAATCCGGAGGGAAGGCGGATGCCACATCACGTCAAGCCGAGCGGGATGCACGCCAGCAGGATCTGCTCCACCGTGCACGCGCGGAGGACGTCCTCCACTGGCAGCTCTTCCAACCGCCCCATCTCCGCCGAGACGCTCCGCAAGCAGCTTCACGTCGGTACAGGAACCGCACGCGCGCTGGTCACCCAGGTACGCCAGGACACCGGAGCTGCTATCGACGGACAGCCACCACCGTCCTCGACCTCGTGACGGTTCAGCCCGTCGAGGCTGGAGAGCGGTGATGCGCGAGTGCCTCATGTGCCGTCGCGGAGGCCGCGGAGGTGTAGTCGGTGTGGACAGTGGCGGCGGTGAGTCGCGGGATGGCGTGGAGCAGGGCGTGCTCGGCATCGACAGCGATGGCGTGCGCCTGGACGACGGAAAGGTCGGCAGGTACCACAATGTCCGCTTCGGCACGTAGCTGATGGCCAACCCACCGCAGGCGCAGGCCTCCGACGGCCCGGACGCCCGCTGTCGCGGTCAGGGCAGCTTCGGCCGTTTCGACCAGAGCCGGGTCGACCGCGTCCATCAGCCGCTGGGCGACCTCGCGGATCGCGTCGCGGAGCACCGCGAGGATCACCACTGTGATCACGAGACCAATGATCGGGTCGGCGAGCTGCCAGCCGGCCGCGACCCCGCCCGCGCCCGCGAGCACTGCGAGGGAGGTGAAGCCGTCAGTGCGGGCGTGTAGTCCGTCGGCGACCAGCGCAGCGGAGCCGATGCGGCGGCCGGTGCGGATGCGGTACCGGGCGGCCCATTCGTTGCCGAGAAAACCGACCAGGCCCGCGATCGCCACGGCGGGCAGGTGTGTCACGTCCCGCGGGTGGATCATCCGGTTGACGGCCTCGTAGGCGGCGAGTCCCGCCGACGCGGCGATGACGAGGACGACGACGACTCCGGCGAGGTCTTCCGCCCGGCCGTACCCGTAGGTGAAACGGCGGGTGGGTGGGCGGCGACCGAGGACAAAGGCGATGGCCAGGGGGACGGCAGTGAGCGCGTCAGCGAGGTTGTGGATCGTGTCACCCAGCAGGGCGACGGACCCGGACGCGACCACCACGACGGTCTGGAACAGTGCGGTGAGTCCGAGCACGACCAGCGAGATCCACAGCGTGCGCATTCCTTCCGCGGATGCCTCCAGATCGGAGTCCACCCGATCAGCCGCGTCATGCGAATGCGGTCGCAGCAGATGCGACAGCCGTACTCTCAGCCGCCGGACGCGCCCCGGGTAAGCGGGCCCTTGCTGAGGGTCGGTCGCAGGAGGGTGGCTGTGGCCATGGTGGTGGCCGCCGTGAGCGTGTCCGTGTTGGTGGGGTCCGTGCAGGCCAACCCGGTCCGCTGGCCACCGCTGCCTCTGAGCCGCGCCGGAAGCCAATGCGCCCTCATCCCCCTGGTGTGGCTGGCTGCCAGGGATGGAATCCGTCTGGGGTGAGTCCGCCATACGCACAGCATTACATGAAAGAATCATCGCGGCGATGATGCAGGACCGAATATCTCTCACCTGCAAATTTCTCGCACATCGATTTTCCGCAGGTGGCGAACGTTCGTCCAGGATAGCCCCGCTGTTGCCTCGCGCTCGCAGTTGCGACCTCTTCTCCGCCAGGTTACGAACCTTCCCTCCCGGCAATTCCGGGGCGGAAAGGCCGATCCTTGCGAGGATCTTTCCGTCAAGGTCGTTATTCGGCGGGTTTGGAGTGGGGGTCGTCGAACCAGCCAGTCGTGAACTGCCGCAGCGCGTCGAGATCGAAGGTGGTGCAGGTGAACGTGCTGTAGGCGTGGATGGCTTTGAGTTGCTCGGTCTGGTCGCGGTTCGGGCCGCCGGAGACCCGGCCGGATTTCGGGTCGGTGACGAAGGCCCGCAGCGCCGACAGGTCGTCGGGAGGCAGGTCGGGGCTGTACTGCACGATGACGAACCCGTCGCCGATTACGTGTCCGAACATGTTGGCGGGGACCTGGTCCGTGGGTTCGAAGAAGTCGGTCCTCGGATGGTTGGTGCTGAGCAGCAAGGTCTCGGTCCGGTCCCGAACCTGGCAGCTGCCGACCGCCTGCGCCGTCTCCCCGCCGGCGACAGCGAGCGCGACCGCCGCGACGACACCGACCCCCGTGGGCCAGCCGGGTGTCACGCAGGCGCGGCAGGACCCTGCGGATCACCAGACCGACCCCGATCATGCCGGCGATCGCGAGGAGTTGCCCGAGCTCGATCCCCAGGTTGAACGCCAGCACCCTCGACACAAGATCGTCGTGCGGAAGCCCGAGATCCGGAAGGCGGGTGGACAGGCCGAGCCCGTGGACCAGCCCGAAGCCGAACACGGCGGCGGCGACCCACCACCACCGTCGGGGCTGCCCGACCACACCGACGAACACCAGGCTCAGCGCCACGACGATGTCCACGGCCGTCGGGTTCACCCGCCATCCCTCGACGGTGGCAGCGAACAGGGTGATAGTGTATCTGACCGAAAATAACGGTGTTCATTTCCAATAACGCGCCCGGCGCTCTCGCCACGTCACGACGGGCGACAGCAAGACCACGGCTAGATGCGGACCTCTCCACATCTACACCTGTTGTCGCAGGTCAGCGCACTGGACGAATTGATCATGGGGTGCGCCGCACACCCTAACCCGCGAGGTGCACGCACACCGGCGCGCCCGTTGTGGCGCGCGAGCGCCGCCGTCGCGCCGTAGCCAGTGCGCAAACCGGCGGACGGCGGCCACCCGGCGAAGCCGCGTCCCAGGCAGGGTGAGCACGGCGCCCCGATCGTCTCGACGTTCGCCTCGCCGACACGGCAGTCGCCGCCGCTCGAGCTCCCGCCGGCCGGATCCGCTTCCCGAGCCCCCAGGTCAGCGACTCAAACCGGCGTTTTCGTTACAGCTTCCGAGAGTGACGCGGGCGCCGGGACATCCGAGCTGACACAAAGAGACCCACAACGCCCCCTTGACAATGGAAATCGTTTCCATTTACTCTTCTCGAGATTCTTCACCAACCCGGTGAGGTTTCTCACTTCATGCCATGTGAGCGGGGGTGGACCGGTGTCGGACCGGTACGGCGACATCACCTACGGACCGGAGTGGTCGGCTCGGTGGGAACGTGATTTCGGCACCCGACCCGACACCGAGGACGCGGTGCGGTGCCTGTCCGAGCTGGCCCGCGGAAGGCCGCTGCTCGAGCTCG
Organism: Parafrankia sp. FMc2; assembly: GCF_041008525.1. Lineage (NCBI taxonomy): Bacteria > Bacillati > Actinomycetota > Actinomycetes > Frankiales > Frankiaceae > Parafrankia > Parafrankia sp. FMc2. The sequence goes on from NZ_JBFLUG010000086.1 coordinate 4,201, forward strand.
GCGTCGGCACCGGGCGGATCGCCATTCCGCTCGCGGGGCGCGGAGTGCCGGTGCACGGGGTCGACAACTCGCCGTCGATGCTCGACCAGCTGCGCGCCAAACCGGGCGGGGACGCCGTGACGGTCCTGGAGGGGGACATCGTGACGGGCGAGTTGGGCGGGCCGTACGCCGTGGTGGCCATGCCGAGCTACACGATCTCGGCGATCACCTCGCAGGACGAGCAGGTGGACTGCTTCGCCAACGCCGCCCGCCATCTCACCGAGGACGGCTGCTTCGTCCTCGAGGCCATGGTGCCGCGCAGCGAGGCGCTCCTCTCCGGTGCGCAGCGCACGGTCCGGATCGAGCCCGGGGAGGTCGTGCTCCACGTGACCACACCGGCGGATCCGATGAGCGGAGTCGCGTCGGCCTGCCACGTCTATTTCCGCCACGGCGAGCCCCCGCAGCTGCGCCCGCTGCGGGCACGGCACGCGTGGCCGGCGGAGCTCGACCTGATGGCCCGGCTGGCGGGACTGCGCCTGACGCACCGCTGGGGCGGCTGGGACCGGCGCCCGTTCGGGACCGACAGCGCCAAGCACATCTCGGTCTACGGCCGGCGGGTCTCGTGACGGCGCCCTCGACGCCGTCGATGCCGGTCGGGGCGAAGCTCGCCGTCGCCAACGGCGCCTGGAACTTCGACGGCCCCGTCATGGCCGCCGGCTTCGTCGACCACGTACGCCGTTCCGTCCCGTTCTACGACGCGGGCCACGGGCTGGCCGCGGAGCTCGCCAGCACGTTCGTGCGTCCCGGCGGGCTGGGCTACGAGTTCGGCACCTCGACGGGACAGCTGCTGCGCACACTGGCGACGTCCGCCGAACGCAACCGGGCAGCGTCCTGGATCGGGGTGGAGCGGGTCCCGGAGATGGTCGAGTCGGCGCGCCGGCACTGCGCCGGGCTGGGCAACGTCAGCGTGGTCAAGGCCGACCTCACCGACTTCGAGCTCCGTCCCTGCGACTTCGCCGTCGCGTACCTGACTCTGAACTTCCTCGACGAGAAGCCGCGCGCGGATGTGCTCGCCCGGGTCCGCCAGTCGTTGCGCGAGGGCGGTGGACTGTTCGTCTTCGAGAAGGTGCTGACGCCGGACCCGCACCTGGCGGCCATCATTGACCTGCTCCACCTCCGGTTCAAGCGGGCGAACGGCCTCAGCCCGGAGGAGATCCTGAACAAGGCGGACAGCCTGGCCGGGATCCTGCAGCCGGCGACGGCCGAGGAGTATGTCGACCTGATGCGGGCCGCGGGGTTTCGCCGGGTCACCTCCGTGATGCGGTATCTGTGCTTCGAAGGGTTCCTGGCCCAGTGAGGGAGCCTTGGTGCCTTGCGCTGGCGGACGCCCGCGCCCGCCAGCGGCTGGCGGCCGTCGCCGCGATCCTGCTGGCGCTGACCGCCACGTCGGTCGGGATGGGCCTGCTGCTGGCGCGGGTGCTGGCCGACGTCATCGACGGCGACTCGCTGGGTGACGTCGCACCGCTGCTCGGCGCGGTCGTGGCGGTGCAGGCCCTGCGCTGTCTGCTGCTCTGGTGGCGGCGGGTCGTGGCGGTGCGCGCGGCGGGGGAGGTCCGGGCCTCGATCCGGCGCCGGCTCGGTGAGGCACTGCTCGCGCTCGGCCCCGCCGGGCTCGCGGACCGGCGCACCGGCTCGGTGCAGTCGACCGTGGTGGACGGGGTGGAGAGCCTCGACCCGTTCGTGGCGCTGTTCGCGCCGCAGGCCGTCGCCGCGATGATCGGGGCCGGCGCCACCACCGCGGTGCTCGTCGTGATCGATCCGGTCATCGGGATCACGGTTGGTCTGTGCGCGGCGGCGGCGCCTGCGGTGCCGCGGCTGTCCCGCCGGCTGCTGCACTCCCGCTACCTGCCGTGGTGGAAGTCCTACACCCGCATGTACGCCGACAACCTCGACGCCGTGCAGGGCATGACCACCCTGAAGGGACTCGGCGCGAGCCGTCGCCGGGCGGACGAACTGGCCGTGCAGGCCGACGTGTTCCGCCGGGACTCGACCCGGCTGAACGCGGTCGTGCTCATCTACGTGGGCCTGGTCACGCTCCTCGTCGGCGGTGGCAGCGCCGCCGCGCTCGCCATCGGTTCGCTGCGGCACACCGACGGCGGGCTGAGCACGGTCGAGCTGTTCACGGTCCTGCTGCTGACCCGGGAGTGCTTCCGCCCGGTCCGGGACCTGCAGGACGCCTACCACGCGTCGTACTCGGCCATCCCCGCCGCGCGGGCGGCCCGTGAACTCATCGAGGCCGGCCAGCAGGCGGCGCGCCGGCCTCGCGACGGGGATCAGCCGGCGGCTCGGCCCCACGACTCCCACCCCGCCCTGGCCCGACCCGTCCCGGCCCTGTCGTTCGAGGGCGTCGACTTCACCTACCCGAGCCGGTCCGAGCCGGCCGTGCGCGGGGTCACCTTCGCCGTCGGGGTGGGCGAGACCGTGGCCGTCGTCGGACGTTCCGGCGCGGGCAAGACGACCCTGGTGAGCCTGCTGCTCGGCTTCCAGGAGCCGGCGGCGGGCGTCATCCGCCTGGGCGGGGCCGACATCGCGGCCATGCCGGCCGAGGAGATCCGGTCGACGGTGGCCGTCGTCTCGCAGGACACCTATCTGTTCCACGGCACCGTCCGGGACAACCTCGTGCTGGGCCAGTCGGACGCCACCGACGAGCAGGTGCTGGACGCGGTTCGGGCCGCCGGCGCGCACGGCTTCATCAGCGCGTTGCCCGGCGGATACGACGCGCGGGTGGGCGAGCGCGGGCTCACGCTGTCCGGCGGTGAGCGGCAGCGGATCGCCATCGCGCGAGCCCTGCTGCGCGACGCGTCGGTCCTCGTGCTCGACGAGGCCACCTCCAGTCTGGACGGCGCGGTCGAGGCCGATGTGCAGGAGGCGCTGGCGCACCTGCGGGCCGGGCGCAGCTGCCTGGTGATCGCGCACCGGCTGTCCACCGTCGCCGCGGCCGACCGGGTGGTCGTGATGGAGGACGGCGCCGTGGTGGAGCACGGAGCCCACCACGAGCTCATCGGGACGGACGGCCCGTACGCCCGAATGGTCGCGGCCCAGCGGTCGGCGGGGCGCGGTGGCGCCGGAGCCGGAGCCGGAGCCGGCGAGTCGGTCCCGGTGGCGGTCCCTGAGGAGGGGAAGCATGACTGAGCTCGCGCCGGACACCGAGCTCGCCCCGGCCGCCGAGCCCGAACCGGCCGAGACGGCGGCCGCGGGCCGTGGCGCGCGGCTGCGGCCGCTGGTCGCGCTCCTGCGCCCGCATCGCGGGATCTTCGCCGTCGCGGTCACCGCCGGAGTCGCCCACCAGCTCGCCACCCTCGGCGCGGCGGCCACCGGGGCCTGGCTCGTCGGGCGCGCGGTGACCGGCTCCCCCGGCTCCGAGCTCCGCACGGGGATCGCCGTGCTGGCCGTACTGGCGGTGGCGGCCGCGGTGCTCGCCTGGACGGAGACCCAGCTCGCCCATGTGGGCGCGTTCCGGGTGCTCGCCACCGTCCGAGGGATGATCTACGACGCGTTCGAACGGCTGGCGCCCGGCGGCCTGCAGCGGCGCCGGACCGGCGACCTGGGCGCTTCGGCGATCTCCGACGTCGAGCAGCTCGAAGGCTTCTTCGCCCACACCCTCAGCCCCGTCGTCGTAGCCGCCACCGTACCGCCGACCGCGCTCGTCACCCTCGCGGTGATGCGCTGGGAGCTCGCCGTCGCCCTCATCCCGGCGCTGGTCGGACTGCTCACCGTGCCACGGTGGCTGCGCCGCCGATCCGAAGCGACGGCCACCCAGCTGCGTCACTCGCTCGGGGAGCTGAGCGCCGACGTCGTCGACACCGTGCAGGGCGTGCGGGAGCTGCTGGCGCACAACGCCGGCGAGCGGGCGCTGAACGGCCTGGCGGAGCGGGAGGGCGATCTGTCGGCAGCCAAGGCGGTGCACGGCCGCCGGGCGGGCACCGAACAGGCGGTCACCGACCTGCTCTCCTTCGTCGGGCTCGTCGCCGTGCTGGCCACCGCAGCCCACCTCGTGAGCGCCGGGGAGCTGCCGCGCCACCTGCTGTCGGTCGCCGTCGTCCTCGCGCTGGCGGCTTTCGTCCCGATCTTCGCCGTCGTGGACACCACCCGGGAGCTGGACGTCATCCTGGCCGCGGCCGCCCGGATCGAGTCGATCCTGACAGCCGAGGCCCCCGTCGAGGACCGTGCCACCACCGCCCCGGCCCTGCCGGCGGCGCCTGACGTCACCTTCGAGCGGGTCTCCTTCCGCTATCCCGGCGCCGGTGTCGACGCGGTCGCCGACGTCAGCTTCACCGTCACGGCCGGCGAGACCGTCGCCCTGGTGGGGCACTCCGGCGCCGGCAAGAGCACCTGCGCCCACCTGCTGATGCGGTTCTGGGACGTCGCGTCCGGGTGCGTCCTGGTCGGCGGCCACGACGTGCGCGACCTGCCCCAGGCGATGCTGCGCGAGGCGGTCACCCATGTCCCGCAGGACGTGCACCTGTTCAACCTCCCGGTCCGGGAGAACATCCGCCTCGCCCGGCCGGACGCGACCGACGCCGACGTGGAACGGGCCGCGCGGGACGCCGGCGCCCACGGCTTCATCGTCGCGCTGCCCGAGGGCTACGACACCGCGGCCGGGGAGCTCGGCGCCCTGCTGTCCGGGGGGCAGCGGCAGCGGATCGCGATCGCCCGGGCACTGCTGCGTGACGCGCCGGTGGTGGTGCTCGACGAGGCCGTGTCCAACCTCGACGCGCACAGCGAGGTGGAGGTCGCCGCGGCGCTGACCCGCCTCCGCCGCGGCCGGGCGACGCTGGTGATCGCCCACCGGCTGTCCACCATCCGCGGCGCGGACCGGCTCGTGGTCCTCGACTGCGGTCGGGTCGTCGCCACCGGCAGCCACGACGAGCTCATCGCCCGCGGCGGAACCTATCTCGACCTGATCTCCACCCAGGTCGACTTCGCGGAGGAAGACGGATGACACAGACCCCCAAACGCACTGTGGCCCCCGGGCACGCTGTGCGCGGCGCGGCGCGGCCCCTCGCACCCGCCGACATCAGCGCCTACTGGGATGCCGCCGCCCCGACGTTCGACGTCTGGCGCGGCGACGCCGGGGTCACCGCCTCCGGCCACACCGCGGGCGAGGCCCGGGCGTGGAAGCTGCTGTGGCACCGCGTCCTCGGCCCGCCGCCGGCCCGGGTGCTCGACGTGGGCTGCGGCACCGGGTCGATGGTGCTGCTGCTCGCGTCATTCGGCTACGAGGTGGTCGGCGTCGACGCGTCCGCGCCGATGCTCACGCAGGCCCGCCGCAAGGCGGACGCGGCCGGCCTGAAGGTGGAGCTGCACGTGGCCGACGCCTCGTCGCTCCCCTTTCCGGACGGGCATTTCGACGCCACGGTGGCCAAGCTCGTGCTCTGGACGATGCTCGACCCGGAGGCCGCCGTCACCGACTGGCGGCGCTGCACCCGGCCCGGCGGGCAGGTGGCGGCCATCGACATCAGCTACGACCGGCTCGGCCCGCTCGCCCTGGCCCGCCTGCGCCTCGCCCGCGCCACGACCGCCCGGCGTTCACGGGCCGAGGCCGGCTACTTCCACGACCCCGCCCGGCTTGTCCAGCTGCCGCTGTGGATGGCGGGCGCGGAGGCGTACCGCAACGTCTTCGTGCGTTCCGGGCTGGACCGCGTGCTGGTCGAGCACCTGACCGGCCTCGCGGCGCTGGAACGCCGCCGGCTGCCGCCGACCAGCCGGCTGTGGCCCGTCCTGACGCGCCATCTCGTGCAGGGGACCGTCCCGACGCCCGCCCGGACGGCCAGCCCCGACACGACACCCGACCCCGGGGTCACATCCGGCCCCGACACGCCCGACCTCGAAAGGAACAACCCTTGAGCCTACTGCGGCGCACGGCCGCCCTCCTGCTGGTGCCCGCGCTCGCCGTCGTCGCCGCCGGCTGCGGGGACGACGGCGGCGGGGACACCGCGGCCGCGTCGGCACCCTCGGTCGCCGCCGGGTTTCCGGTGACGGTGGAGAACTGCGGGGTCTCCACCACCTACAAGGCCGCGCCGGAGCGGGTGGTGGCCGAGGAGCAGAACGTCATTGAGACGATGCTCACCCTCGATCTCACTGAGCGGATCGTGGGAGTGGCCACCCGCAACCAGACCGAGCCTCGGGCGGACCTGGCCCCGGCGTACCGGTCGTTGAACGTCCTGTCGACCAGGGGCGGGATCACCCGCGAGCTGCTGCTGTCGGTCGATCCCGAGCTCATGGTCAGCCGGCAGGAGGGCAGTTTCGCGGAGGAGAAGGGGATCAGCCGCGAGTCGCTGCGCGGCGACGGCATCTCCTCCTTCGTTCTCGGTCAGGACTGCATCGACGGCCGTCCGACGTGGCCGGGGATCTACGAGCAGATCCAGAGCCTGGCGAGCGTCTTCGGAGCGACGGAGCAGGCCGACCAGGTCATCGCGGAGATGACCGCGACGGTGGAGGAACTGGAGACCACGGCGGCCGAGCGTGGCACGAAGCCGCGGGTGTTCATCTACGACGACTCCGGCGAGGACGTACCGGGCACGCAGGGCGAGGACGCGCTCGCGACGATGCTGCTGGACAGCGCCGGCGCGGAAAACGTGTTCGCCGACGTCCCCGGCATCTTCGGCAACGTGACCTGGGAGCAGCTGGTCGAGCGCAATCCCGAGGTCGTGATGGCCATCGACTACGGGGACGGCTCGGGCTTCGAGGCCCAGCCCCTCATCGACCGCCTCAGGAACCACCCCGCCGCCAGGAACATCGACGCGGTCCGGAACGACCGCATCCTCATCGTGCCCAACCAGCAGCTCCTGCTCGGTGTCCGCAACGTCGAGGCGCTGCGGACGATCGTCGAGAACCTCGGCGACAGGAGTTGAGACCGGTGTCGGGGACGAGGCTGCTCACAGGGTCGCGGCCACCGGCGGGGTCGCGGCCACCGGCGACCGACGCCCCCCAGCCGGAGCCCGGGGCGGCCACGGCGCCGCAGCCGCCCGGGTCCCGCACCCGGTTCGGGCTGGTCGTGCTCGCCCTGGCCGCGGCCCTGCTCGTCTCGGTCGTGGTCTCCATCTCGGCGGGCCAGGTGCGGATCCCGCCGTCGACCGTCTGGCAGGTCGTCGCCGACCGGCTGACCGGCGGCGCCCTGGGCCGCGCGGGTGGCCCGCACGATCTGATCGTATGGGAGGTCCGACTTCCCCGAACGCTGCTCGCGGTCGTCATCGGCGCCGGCTTGGCGGTCGTCGGCACGATCCTGCAGGCCCTCGTCCGCAACCCGCTCGCCGACCCGTTCATCCTCGGCATCACCTCGGGCGCCTCGGTCGGCGCGGTCACCGTGATCCTGCTCGGCTGGTCCGCGTTCGGCGTCTACTCGCTGTCCGCCTCGGCGTTCCTCGGCGCCCTCGCCGCCTTCGGGCTCGTCTTCGCCATGGCGCAGCGCTCCGGGCGGATCTCCCCGCTGCGCCTGCTGCTGGCTGGGGTCGCAGTGTCCTACCTGCTCATGGCGGTGACAAGCTTCCTGATCTTCCGGGCGGACACCGACGGCATCAAGGCGCGCTCGGTGCTGTTCTGGCAGCTCGGCGGCCTCGGCGGGGCGCGATGGTCCTACCTCGGGCTGCCCGCCGCCGCGGTGCTCGCCGGCACGATCGCGCTGGCGATGCAGGCACGGCGGCTCAACGCGCTCGTCCTCGGTGACGAGTCCGCGACCAGCCTCGGCATCGGGGTGGAGCGCCTGCGCAGACAGCTGTTCGTACTGGCCTCGCTGCTGACCGCCGTGATGGTCGCCGTCAGCGGCGGGATCGGCTTCGTCGGGCTGATGGTCCCGCACGTGTGCCGGATGCTCGTCGGGCCGGACCACCGGCGCGTGCTGCCCGTCGCCGCCCTCGGCGGCGCCGTCTTCCTGGTCTGGGCGGACCTGGTCGCCCGCACGGTCGCCGCGCCGGAGGAGCTACCGGTGGGCATCGTCACCGCCGTCGCCGGCGCCCCGTTCTTCCTGTGGCTCATCCGCCGCCGCCTGCCGCTGGGGGGGACGTGACCACACTGCGCCTGGCCGGGATCGAGGTGCGTCTCGGCACCACCACCGTGCTGAGTGGCGCCGACCTGCACTGCGACGACGGCGAGATCGTCGGCTTGGTCGGGCCCAACGGCAGCGGCAAGTCCACCCTGCTGCGCACCGTGTACCGGATGGTCCGGCCGGTCGCGGGCCTGGTCACCGTCGACGGTGACGACGCCTGGGCGCTGAGCGAGCGGGAGATGGCGCGGCGGACCGCCGTCGTCGTCCAGGAGACGCCCGCGGAGTTCGAATTCACCGCTCGCGAGATCGCCGCCATGGGTCTGCTCCCGCACAAGCGGGCCTTCGACCGGGACACCGCCGCGGACGCCGCCGCCGTCGCCGCAGCGCTGGGCCGGGTGGGCGTCGTCGGCAAGCTTGTCGACCGCCCGTTCGCCACCCTGTCCGGCGGAGAGAAGCAACGGGTCCTGATCGCACGGGCGCTGGTCCAGCGCAGCCGCCTGCTCCTGCTGGACGAGCCCACCAACCACCTGGACGTGCGCTACCAGCTCGAGGTTCTCGACCTGGTAGCCGCCCTCGGCGTCAGCACGGTCGTGTGCCTGCACGACCTCAATCTCGCCGCCAGCTACTGCGACCAGATCTTCGTCGTGGACGGCGGCCGGGTCGTCGCCGGCGGCAAACCCGCCGACGTCCTCACCCCGGAGCTGATCCTCGCCGTCTTCGACGTGCGGGCCGCGCACTACGTCCACCCCCTGACAGGTCAGACCCAGCTGGCCTTCATGTCCGCCACCGCCGCCGATGCTGGGGCGCGGCGGCGCCTGACACCCCGAGAGGAGGTGAGCAACCCATGAAGAAGGTCACGATCCGCAAGACCACGCTAGTGCGCACGGGGGCGGCGAACGCCGCACACAACAACAACATCTCCGTTGTTGCCGCGTACACGTGGAAGTGACGCCAGTCACGCCTGCCGTGCCGCCCGCCCGGGAGGGCGGCACGGCAGGTCCGGGCGGCACCGCGGGTTCGGGTGGCATGGCGGGTCCGGGCGACCACGCCACCGCGGGCCCGGGCACCGCCGACGGATCACCGAATGGACTACCGATCGGAGAGGAGGGGCCGGTGACCGAGCCTGCGCACATCGTCGGCCTGACACTGCACCGCGGGCCCGATCACACGTCCCTGATCACCACACCTGGCGGCGAGGTCCTCCAGATCGAGCTCCCGCCGGACGAGCTGGCCGAGATCGTCGGCGCCTGCGACGGCACCACCACCGTCCCCGAGATCCTCGCCCGCTGCGCCGACCCGTCCGTGGCCGCGGACGTCCTCGACTCGCTCCTGGAGCAGGGCTGCCTGTCCGAGGCCACCACGGCGCCCGGGTCCTGGCACTGGGCCCGGTGGCCCGAGGCGCCCGCCAGCCCCGAGCGTCCCGCCGGTGCCCGGGTGCTGCTCGACGGTGACGAGATCCTGGTCGCCGCGCTCGGCGAGGCCATGGTCCGCGGCGGCATCCGCCGGGTGCGACCAGGCCTGCCGGGGCAGGTCGGGGACGCCGACCTCGTGGTGACGGCCACGATCGCCGGTGACGCCGATCGGGTCGCCGTGACCGCGGCGGCGGCAGCGGCGGCCGGCGTGGCCTGGGCCGGCTTCCATCTCGACCGCGGCGTCGGTGTCCTCGGCCCCCTCGTCGTGCCGGGGCGCACCGCGGACCACGCCGATCTGATCGACCGCCGCCGGTGCGCGAGCACCGACCCGGAGCTGTGGTCGGCGCTCGCCACCGCGCCCTACTGGGGAACCGCGTACGTGCCGCCCGGCCCCGAGCTGGCCTGGATGGCCGACGTGCTGGTCATCGAGCTCTCCCGGTGGCTGGCCGGCGCCCCGTGCCGGCTGCTGTCGGCCGAGCTCGAAGCCAACCCTGTGAGCCTGGAGCTGACCGTCCACCCCGTCCTCCCGCATCCCGCGTTCTTCGGGCCGGAGTTGCTCACCGGCTGGGCACCCACCCCTAACGCCCTGGTCAGCCCGCGCACCGGCATCGTGGTCGGCCTGCGGGACACCATCCACCACCCCAGCGTGCCGGCGGCTCTGCGCACCGTCACCGCCGACGTGGCCGACATGGCCAACGCCGCCCGACGGCCATGGCGCAACGACGTCCTGTGCGGTGGCACCTCGTTCACCAGCCATGACGACGCCGTGGCCGCCGCGCTGGGCGAGGCGGCCGAACGCTACAGCGCCAACTGGACGGACACGCTGACCTCGGTGCGCGCCTCCTACGACGAGCTGACCCGGCGCGGCGAGGCCGCGCTGGACCCGGAGCGGCTGGTCCTCTACTCCGAAAGCCAGTACGACACCGCCGGGTTTCCCTTCCGCCGCTTCACCCGCGACCTCTCCGCGCACTGGGTCCCCGGCCGGTCCCTGACCACCGGCGAGGACACCTGGCTACCCGCTAGCCAGGTCTACATCAACTGGCGGACCGACGCCCCCGGCGGGGAACCCGCCCTGCACTTCCACAACTACGTGGGGGTCCAGGCCGGGCCGACCCTGGAGTTCGCGCTCACCTCCGCCATCGAGGAGGCCGTCGAACGCGATGCCACCATGACCTGGTGGGCCAACCGCCACCCGCTGCCTGCGCTGACCCTGCCCGACCACCTGGCCGCCCACTGGTCAGGCGGCCCCACCGCGGCCGGCCAGCGAGCCTGGGCGATCCACCTCGACAACGAGTTCGGCGTCCCGGTGATGGCCGGCGTCGTCGAGCACGGCCCGGACCGCCTGCTCACCGTCGGCTTCGCCGCCCGCGCTGACCCCGGCGAGGCGTTACTCAAGGCCTGGGGGGAGGCGCTGATCCTGCAGGAAGGCAGCCGCGACCTCGACCTGCCCGACGACGGGTGCGCCATCCGCAGTGTCCTGGCCAGCCACAACCGCGGCGGGGATTATCTCAAGCCGTGGCGCCCCGACCGCTCCTACCTCGACGCCTACCGCCCGGACTTCCGCGACGTCGTTCAGCTGCTGTGCCAGCAGCAGCTGAACCTCGACCCCCGGGCCCGCGCACACGTCGCACCGTGGCTCGACGTGCCGGCGACACGGGCGTTCGACACCGTCGCCGCCCTGCCAACCCGTGATCTCGGCACCTACCAGAAGATCGTGGAGAGCCGCGGCTACGAGATCCTCTACGCCGACCTGACCACACCGGACGTCGCCGCCTGCGGGCTGCGGGTCGTCCGTGTGATCATTCCCGGTCTGGTGCCCAACTTCCCTGCGGCCTTCCCCGCCTGGGGCCGCAGCCGGGTGCAGGCGCACGCCGCCATGCTGGGCTGGCCGGACCTGCCGGAGACCGAGCTCAACACCTTCCCCCTCCCGTATGCCTGACCCGCTCCCCTACGCCTGACCGCCCGGACGACCGCGAAAGCAGGACCGATGGACTCGCGCGCGACATCCGACACCGACCGCCCAGCCCTCGATCCGACCCCCACCGCGCCGGCCCTCACCGGCCTGGCCCCCGCAGCCCTGACGCCCGCCGACCGGGCTCTGATCACCGCGATGGGGACCCACGCCGCCGCGGACGGACCGCCGCTGCGCGTCCTCGACGTCATCCACCGCAACCTGACCGCCCCGGCCGGGGAACTCGACCTGCCGTCGACCGACGACTCGGACGACTCGGACGAGGTCAGTCTGGTCAAGGAGTACGGCGGCGCCCCGGCGGTCGAGCTGCCCCGGCCCGGCGGCCGGGCCGGACTGCCACCGCTGAACCGGGTCATCGCCGACCGGCACAGCTGCTACGCCTACGACGACCGGCCGCTGGGCCTGGCCGACCTCGGTGACCTGCTGCACCACGCCGCCGGGGTCAAGCAGCTGGCGCAGACCCCGATCGGGTCCATACCCGTGCGCATGGCCCCGTCGGCGGGATCCCTGCAACCGGTCAACGTCTACGTCGCGGCCAGCCGGGTGGACGACCTCGAACCGGGTGTCTACTACTACCAGCCGGTCCGGCACGAATTGGAACTCGTCAGCCCCGGAGACCCCGGGCCGAGCCTCACCAGCGGCTGCATGCAGGACTTCGTCGGCACCTGCGCCGCCACGCTGGTCCTCACCTGCTCCCTGGACCGGGTCGTCTGGCACTACGGGCACCGGGCCTACCGTTCGGTGCATCTCGACGCCGGGGTGCTCGCCCAGAACCTCATGCTGGTCGGCACCGCACTCGACCTCGCCACCTGCGCGGTGTTCGGCTTCTTCGACGACGACCTCAACCGGCTGGTCGGCGCGGACGGGCGCGACGAGATCACCGCCCTCGCCCTGGCCGTCGGACACCCGGCCGCCGCGGCGGACTGACCTGGATCACGCGCGACAGCTGCGTCAACGGCTCAACGGGGGTCGTCGTGGACGTGATGGTGGTGTGGTTCCAGGTCGTCCCAGGCGGGCAGCGGGTCGGGGAACTGTTGCCAGGTGGTGGGGCCTGCGGCGTGTTCGGTGTCGGTGAGCAGGGCCGGGTCGAGCCGTCGGCGTGGTTCGTCGGGGTCCAGCCCGATGCCGATGAAGACGAGTTCCTGGGTGGCGGTGTGGCCGGTGAGCTGTTCGCCGGGTTCGATGGTCATGTTCGGTCCGGCCTGGGACCAGACGGCCAGGGTGTGTGGGCGGCTGGCGATGTGGCAGAAGCCCTTGCTGCGCAGCACACCCTCCCAGTCGGTGAGGGCGGTGGCGAGGCGGGCGGGGTGGAAGGGGCGGGCGGCGCGGTAGGTGACCGAGCGGATGCCGTACTCCTCGGTCTCGGGGGTGTGGTTGCCGGCGAGTTCCTCGACCCAGCCCGCTGACGTGGCCGCGGTGATCGGGTCGTAGCGCCCGGTGTCGAGGACCTCCGCCAGGTCGATCACTCCGTGGCCGGCGCGGACGAGGCGGGCGTTCGGATTGAGCTTGCGTAGCAGCCCTTCGACGGTGGCGGCCTGGTCGGAGGTGGCCAGGTCCGTCTTGCTGAGTACCAGCACGTCGGCGAACTCGACCTGGTCGATCAACAGATCGGAGATGCCGCGTTCGTCGCCCTCATCGGCCTCGAGGGAGCGTTCGACGAGGTAGTCGCCGCGCTCGAGCTCGGCCAGGAAGTTCGAGGCGTCGACCACGGTGACCATGGTGTCGAGGCGAGCGTGGTCGGAAAGGCTGGTGCCGTCCTCGAACGTCCACTCGAAGGTCGCCGCGACCGGCATCGGTTCGGAGATCCCGGTGGATTCGATGAGGATGGTGTCGAAGCGGCCCTCGCGGGCCAGCGCGCCCACGCTTTCGAGCAGGTCCTCCCGCAGGGTGCAGCAGATGCAGCCGTTGGTCAGCTCGACCAGGCGTTCGCCACCCCGGCCGGAGACCAGCGAGGCGTCGATGTTGACCTCGCTCATGTCGTTGACCACCACCGCGACCCGGCGTCCCTCGCGGTTGGCGAGCACATGGTTGAGCAGCGTGGTCTTGCCCGCGCCGAGGAAGCCGGACAGCACGGTCACCGGGACCCGCGGGTCGGCGCTCACGCCGCACCGACCGTGGCCAGGTTCAGCCGATAGGAAAGCACCTGCGGCTCCGTGCGCAGCGCGGGCAGGGTCGCGGCGACGTCCGCCGGCAGGCGCTCCAGCACGGCCTGCGGGGCCTCGGTCAGCCGCACCGACTCCACCAGATCGAACCCGCGGACCGGGCCGGCGAGATCCGCGGGTTCGTCGCAGAACCACCGCACCCGGGCGGACACCTTGCTCATCGCGTCGTGCTCCTCCTGGTTCTCCCGCATCCACGCGCCCCAGCTGTCAAACGCGACGGTGCTGCCGGGCAGCCGGCCCGCGATGCGGTCGAGGACACCGTGCACCTCGTCGGCGTCAAGAAACCCCAGCACCGCCTCCGCGACGAACAGCCACGGCCCCGGCCCGGTATCCGCCGCCAGATCGAGCCAGCCGTCGTCGAGCACCGACGCGGCGACAGACCGGCGGCGCTCGTCGTCGACGAAGTACCGCCGGCGCAGCGCCATCGCGTCCGGCAGGTCGAGCTCGATCCAGCGGCCCCGGCCAGCCGCGACGCGCTCATAGCGGGTGTTGAGACCAACACCGATCTCGACGATCGTCCCGGCGGGGTGGCGGTCAAGCCACTCCTCGACCCAGTGGTCGAACACCGCGGTCCGCCATGCGGCACCGACCAGGCTGGGCAGCCCGTCGAACCGGGCGAAGTCGTAGTCGATCGCCGCCACGAGCTCGACCGCCCGCGGGTCGGCCAGCAGACCTTCGCCGCGCCGAGCGAGCTCCGCCCGGCCGTACAGCGGAATCAGCAGGGTCTCGGCAACGGACCCCAGGGCGACGACACCGACAGCGTCCGTACCCGCCCGATCGGAGTCGGTCGGCCCTTCGTCCGTGCGCCGCATCGCAACCTCGCTCCACTGATGGCAACGGTTTTCATTACGATAACGTCCGGCGCTGCGCCTGGGGCCACAGGCCCCTCGGAGTCCACAGCGCGACACCTCACCCCGACACCAGCCCGCCACGGCCGGCATGGCCGGCGCGTCGCCGCGACCCACACGCGGACTCGCCCCACCGCCACTGGACATCGAGGCCACACCTCAGGCAAGATGAAAACGATTTTCATTACAGATACGATGTGCGTCCACCACTACCAGCAGCGGGCGGATCGATGAACGGCCGCAGGAGACCTGTCGGGCAACACCAGATCAGCCGGAGCGAGTTGACGGCACTGCTGCGCGCGCTGCGCGTGACAGGCCCGTTCGAGCGCCGGCCCTACCGGCCCCCGACCCTCCGCAGACCAGGAGAACGTCTATGTCGGCGCACTGCCAGGTGACGGGACGCAAGCCCGGGTTCGGCATGCGGGTGAGCCACTCGCATGTCCGCACCCGGCGCCGCTGGAATCCCAACATCCAGAAGAAGACCTACTGGCTGCCGAGCGAAAACCGGAAGGTGACCCTGACCCTGTCCGCCAAGGGCATCAAGACCGTGGACAAACACGGCATCGAAGCGATCGTGCGCCGCCTGCGCGCCCAGGGAGTGAAGGTCTGATGGCCCGCAACGAAGCCCGCCAGAAGATCAAACTCCGGTCGACCGCGGGAACCGGTTTCACCTACATCACGACCAAGAACCGCCGCAACGACCCGGACCGGCTCCAGCTCATGAAGTACGACCCCCGGATCCGCCGCCACGTGCTGTTCCGCGAAGAGCGGTAGCAGCACCACCAGACCCGCCCGCCCCCATCCCCGTCAGCAGAGGACCACAGTGGCCAAGACAAGCAAGATCGCGGCCGACAGGCGACGGCGAGAGATCGTCGCCCGCCACTCCGAACGGCGAGCGGAACTCAAGGAGATCATCCGCAGGCCCTCCACTCCGCAGGCCGAACGGGACGCGGCAGTCGCGGAACTGCGCCGCCAGCCCCGCGACGCCAGCGCGACCCGGCTGCGCAACCGCGACCAGGTCGACGGCAGGCCACGCGGCCACCTGCGGGACTTCGGCCTGTCCAGGATCCGGTTCCGACAGATGGCCCACGCCGGGGAGCTCCCCGGCATCCGCAAGGCCAGCTGGTAGCACGCCACGCCAGCTGGTAGCACGCCACGCCGGCTGGCGGCACGCCAGCCGGCAGCACCCGATGAGACGGCGAGATGACGAACCGACAACGGCGCCCGGTGAAAAGCCCGCGCAAGAAGCCCAACATCCTGATCGAGCGCGGCATCACCTACGTCGATTACAAGGACACCGCACTGCTGCGTATGTTCATTTCCGACCGCGGGAAGATCCGCTCCCGCCGCATCACGGGGCTCACGCCCAAACAGCACCGGGAGATCGCTCGCGCGATCAAGAACGCGCGGGAGATGGCACTTCTCCCCTACTCCACCCGGCCACGATGAGCTCGGCATCGGGCGGCGGCGAGGGCCACCCTACGGCTATCGAGGACGCCTCCCCGAGCGAACAGTTCTGGCAGTCCCACTACCAGGGCAGCAATGACCCTTGACCAGTGAGGCGCCCCAACGCGTCGCTGGCCGGCGCTGTGGAGGAGCTCGATCTCGCACCGGGGCGCGCCTGGGACCTGGGCTGCGGCCACGGCGGTGACGCCCTGTGGCTGGCGTCGCTGGGCTGGCGGGTGACCGCCACGGACGTCTCCGCCACAGCGGTCAGCCGAGGCGCGGCCGCCGCGGCCGCCGCGGCCCAGGGCATGGGCGAGCGGATCGACGCGCAGCGACATGATCTGACCCGCACCCGGCCCACCGGGCCCTTCGATCTGGTCTACGCCTGCTACAGCGGACGGGCGCGGCGCAGGTCCCGACCTCTGATGAAAGGCGGGGCGGCTCGGCCGGCAGACGACTCGGCGGGCGGGGAGGCCGTGCGGCTCCGGCGCGGCCTCCCCGGGGGATCAGCCCGCGCCCCCTCTCGCACCGGCGGCCACGCCCAGGCCGTGGCGTGCGGCTGGCACCAGGTCGACCCCGAAGCGGAAGTCGGGATCGATCTGGCCAGCCAGATCTGCCCCCACCGTGGTGTTCGCCCACGTCGCCGCGTTGCGCAGGTGCATCTGATGCATCTGCGCGAGGAAGCGATCCGGATCCCGCACCGTCGCGTCCACCACCACCTTCATCTGATCCAGCACCGCCCGATCCGAGGCGTCGAGATCGTCGATGGCGAACGGGTGCCCCTGCTCCATGGCACGCACCGGAGCCGACTGGCCCACCCACGCCAACAGGTCCGCACCCACCTCGCGGCGCAGGAAATCCGCATCCCCGGCGTCGGTGACCTTGTTGCCTACCACTGACAAAGCCACGTCGAACTCCGCCGAGTACCCCTGGTACTGACGGTGAACCGCCACTGCCTTCCGTGTCGGTTCACACACCAGAAATGTTCGGTCAAACCGGGTGAACAATCCTGAGGCGAACGCGTCGGCCCCCGCCGTCATATCCACCACCACGTACTCGCCGGGGCCATCCTGCAGATGGTTGAGCAACAGCTCCACGGCACCCAACTTGGAATGGAAACACGCCACCCCGAGATCCTCCTCAGCGAACGCCCCCGTGGCGAGCAGGCGCACACCCCCCACATCCAACCCGAACCGCGACCAGAGCGGATCCTCCATACCGAGCAGGTGCGAACCCGCCCCCGGCGGGCTCGTCTTCACCATCACCTCCGCCGACGGGATGCGGGGGTTGTCGCCCCGTAGATAGTCCTTGATCTCGGCGAGATATTCACCCATCGGTGGCGGCACCACGTCATCGGCAAGCCCCAACGCGGCGCCCAGATGCTGGTTGATGTCCCCGTCGATCGCCAGCACCGAATGCCCGGACGCAGCCAGATGCCGACAGAACAGGGCAGACAACGTGGTCTTCCCACTGCCACCCTTGCCAACAAAAGCAATCTTCACGTGTGGCACTCCTTGACCATGGCGACCTTGCTGCGCTGCATCAGCGAAGTGGCAACGATACTCGTTTTCATTAGATCGGCCCGGCCGTACCACCGGCGTACCGGCCGAGCAGAGCGGATCCGCGCACCCAACCCCCGACAGAAGCCGAACGCGCGCTCGTCGATAGGTGCCCGGCGACCACACCAGGCCAGCCCGGGAGGAGTAAGGCCACAGCCAGTCAGCTGGCCTCGCCCGGCTTCGCTGGCGGAGGCAGAAGTGGGCTCCCTGCGATGAACCCGCTCACCTACCGGCAGACACGGCCGGGGACGGGTGTCAGGCTTCCCCTGTGGTCACAGCAGCCCGCGCCTGTAGGCGGCGACGAGTCGACGCGGCACCCGGAGTGCGCGGCCGTCGGGGGTGGTCACCGGCACCAGGTCGGGCGCCACGGCCTTCCACTGGGCGCGGCGGTGCCGGGTGTTGCTGCGGGAGGTCCTGCGCTTGGGAACGGCCATGTCAGCGGCTTCTCTTTCCGTAGCGGCGATTGAACTTCTCGACGCGGCCAGCGGTGTCGATCACCCGCTGGTCACCCGTCCAGAACGGATGTGAATCGGCCGTGATGTCGACCGCGATGAGCGGGTAGACGTTGCCGTCCTCCCAGTCGATCGCGCGGTCCGACGTAGCCGTGGATCGGGTCAGGAAGGCCTTTCCGGTCGATCGGTCCTGGAAGACAACCGGATGGTAATCGGGGTGTATATCTTTTTTCACAGCTCCTCCATCTCGTCGTACGACTCGATGAACGGGTCGACGAAATCCAGTTCGTCGGCCAGTTCCAGTTCTTCGTCGGTCACCAGTGCCTCGCGCAGGGCAGTGATGATCGCCTCAGGTGGCGCGGCCAGGGTGATCACGACCACCTCCTGCGCACGTTCGCCGGGGCGGCGGTCCGGGCTCGTCGAACCCGTCACGCGGCAGGCAGGCGGGGCCTCCGACCAATCGCTCACGGCAGTGAGCCATGACCCGAGGCTGCCGACAGTCAGTCCACCGCCCGCCGATTCCAACCACAGCGCCCTGTCCGGCTGACTGACGACCCACAACCGGCCCCGGGTACGCACGACACCGTCGAGCAGCACGTCCAGGGCGCCATGCAGGCGCATCGGGTGGAACGGGCGGCGGGCGGCGAAGTGGACAACCGCCACGCCGTGCGACGGCTCCAGCGGCGGCCTTCCGTTCAGCAGGGCGCCGAAACCGTCATCGAAGCGACCGCGCCGCGCGTCGGGCGGGATGGCCGCCAGCAAAGCGGCCGCGTCCAGCCCGTGGCGGTCGTGACGCGCGGCACGGGGGTTGAGGCGATCCAGCACGGCGTCGAGCACCGGGTCGGCCTGGCCGCCCGTCAGCACCAGGCAGTCGGCGAACTCGACCGGCCCGACGGCGATCTGGGCCACGGTACGGTCATCGTCCTCGGCGGCACTCAGGCCACGCTCGGCAAGGAGATCGTTTCCAGTCGCGTCGGCGAGCCAGGTGGCCCGGTCCACCACGGTGACCACGGCCTCCACCCGCACGTCCGTCTCGCACACGGCGAAACAGACGACCTCGGGTTCCAGCCGGGGATCGAGGTGGACGACGACCCGGCCGCCCAGGCGCTCCAACAGGGGCACCAGGTCCAGGCCGAGGGTGCAGGACACGCAGCCGTGGGCCAGCTCCAGCACTGTCAGCTCGCCGTCGACCCAGCGACGCACGACACCCTGGACAAGATCACGCAGGTCGTAGCGCACCAGCACCGATCCCGGCCAGGCGCGCCAGATCTCCTCCCCCACATCGTGGTCACCCAGACCCGCGACCAGCACGACCTCTGTCAGCATGGAAACAGTCTATCGAAAACGGTTTCCACTTCGAATAGCTGGCGGCCAGCGGATCGTCGCGCCAGGTCACGGACCAGTCTGGCGGAGCCGACCTCGATGCGGCTGATGCTCCTGAGCAGGTGGGCGGCGAACGTGATGGCGGACGGGCAGACACCGTAGGAGATGCGCACCCGCGCGCACGCCGCGGCGGGGTTGGCCTTTCTCCAGCTGTGAAGTGCGCAAGGGGGACAACGGTGACCGCCTGCACAACGGCTTGGAGTGAGAGGGGGGCGGTCCGGCGAGGGCCGGCCGTGCTGGAGGCCCGGGGGGTCACCGTGCGGTACGGCCGGGTGGCCGCGGAGCCTGCGGAAACTGGCCGCCTACCTGGCCGACAACCCCGATCGCGCCGTAACCGTCGGCCGGGAACGGCTCCGTCAGCTCCTGCACGCCCACCGGATCTCGTTCCAGCGGACCCGGACGTGGAAGGAGTCCACCGACCCGGACAAGGACGCTAAACTCGACCGGATCGAATATCTGATCATGACGTGTCCGAACCGGTGTTTCGCGTTCGACCAGTTCGGTCCACGCAACCTGGCCGGGGACGGGAACCGGGACGGAGCCAGGGCTCGCGCTGCACATCCTGAACCCAGCCGACGAGACTGAGCTCCTACTCCGAATCACTGCCGCGCCAAACCGGCTCGTCATGCACGGTTCACGGCTCGCCCATTTCCGCCCGCCTTTGCGCGCGGGCGAGGCTGTGGGCTTGGTCGCCGCCTGCTACGAGCTGGCGCGACGATGAAGTACGACTGGCCCCCCGCGGCGCCGGCACTGCGACCAGCCTTCGACGCGTGGCGGCGGGGGCAGCACGCCGCCACCCTCACGGCGATGGACATGTTTTGTCGAACGCACCCGGCTGATCCGGACGGGTGGCGAGGCAAGGGCAGTGTCCTGTGGACGCTGGGCCGGTTCGACGATGCCCTGTCAGCGTTCCAGACCGCGCTGGGGCTCGACCCATGGTCGCCAGTGCACTGGTCGACGGTCGGTCTCGCGCTTCGCGACCTCGGGCTCCTCGACCGTGCCCGCGCCACGTTCCGCGTGGCTACCCGGTTGGACGACTCGTACGCGCCCGCCTGGAACGAGTGGGGCAACGTCCTGGTCGATGCGGGACACCCGCGAGTCACGCTGGCTCGCTACGACCGGGCGATCGCACTCGACCACAGCCGGGCTGTCTATCGTCACAACCGCAGCGTCGCCCGGCGGATGCTCGGCGACATCCCTGGCGCCACGGCGGACTTCCGGCAGGCGCTGGCGCTGGATCCCCGCTACGAATGATCTCGCGAGGAACTCCGTCGCCTGCTACCTGTACGCGTGAGTAGCGGGCTGGAAGCGTGATAGCCGCAGCGTGCGTTCTCCCGTTGGCTGCGGCTGTCGCATCGGTCGCACATTACGGGGCCGGACAGAGCGCGGAAGGTCCGTCGGAAACTTCCGTGTCGCCGGGTGCGGGATCGTTGTCGAGACCGACCAATCCCCTCCACTACGCCCCGTAACCAAGGTCCGCCGGTACGTTCGGGGAATCGAACCAAACGATCAACACCCCGACCTGGACATCTTCTATTCGATCAACCATCGGATCTCATAGATCTTATCTATTTGCCCAGGTCAGGGCATTGTTACGCATCGTGGTGGAGGTGGCGGGAATCGAACCCGCGTCCTCCGGCCCCGACACAGGGCTTCTCCGGGCGCAGCCTGCTCGTTTTTTCTCAGCCCCGCCGGTCCCGCAGGCAAGCCGGCGCAGGCTCAGTCGCTGTTAGATTTCCCGACTCACCCCGCGACCGGGTGGGACGGTGATCCTCCTGTCGACGCCAGATCCTGGGCCGGAGGAACTCCCAGGCTGACGGCTACTTGGTCTCTGCTCAGGCCGCGAGGGCGTAAGCGGAGGTAGCAGGCTGCGTCTTAGTGGCAGCTATTGTTTTGAACGGATCGTTTACGAGATAACCGCTCATCCTCGGCCCGCTTCCCCTGCCTCGACGTCCGGAGTCGAAGCCGGTCACCCCCTGGCTGTGCGACAACATCCTTACCCTACCGGAGCGCCGGCATGGTGCCCGGCCTCCAGATGGTCCAACGACGACCACCACACCGATGTTCCCACAGCCACCCGGACACCGCCACCGCGTTTCCGCCCGCACCCGCGCCAGGGCCCGGAGCCGGAGCCGGACCCGGCGGCCGGAGCCCATCCCCCTCGGGTCGAGACCAGGAGGCGGGGGACGCCGGAGAGGGCACTACCGGGCGCGGAACATCCCCGACATCCCTATAGTTGAACGTTCAAGGATGTCGACGCGGAACCTGGAGGAGCCATGGAGATCAAGGAGCTCGGACATCTGGTGCTGTACGTGCGCAACCTCGAACGGTCGGCGGCCTTCTACCGGGATGTCCTGGGCTGGCCGCAGGTCTTTCCGGATCCGGCCGACCCCGCGGGCCTGCTCGGCTTCCCGGCCGCCGGGTTCTCCTCGGGGCGGACGCACCACGAGCTGCTGCTGATCGAGGTGGGCGAGGACGCCGCGGAGCTGCCCCGCGGACGTCGCGTCGGGCTCTACCACTTCGGGCTGAAGGTGGGCGACAGCGACGACGAGCTGCGCGCCGCACTGGAGCGGATCTCGCAGGCCGGAGTGCGGATCGCCGGCGCATCGGACCACACGGTGACGCACAGCCTCTACATCTACGACCCGGACGGGAACGAGATCGAGCTGTACGTCGACATGCCCGGCGTCGACTGGCGGAACAACCCGGCCCTGATCGCCGCGCCCATCCGTCCGCTGCGCCTCTGACCGGGCGGGGAAGGCGCCGGACGCCCGCGCGTCGGCCGGCGGCACCGGATGCGCCGGCCACGATACTCACCGGGTGCGCTCACCCGGCAGCCCTCGGCGCAGGCGCACCGGGCGGAGGCGGAGACGGAGACAGCGCGCGGCGCGCACCACCGCGACCGCGGCCTTCGAGGAAGCCGACGAGGGGGCGACTGCGAGGGTCTCCCGCCACGCCGAGCGGCGGATCACCGCGCTGCTGCTGACGATGACGGCGCTGACCGGCCTCGTCGACGCGATGACCTTCCTTGGTCTCGGCGAGGTCTTCGTGGCGAACATGACGGGCAACGTCGCCGTCCTGGGGTTCTCGCTGGCCGGCGCCAGCGGTATCTCCGGTGTGCTCTCTCTGGACGCGCTGCTCTGCTTCGTGGCTGGCGCGCTGGGCGGCGGGCGCATCGCCACCCGTTTCGATCATCATGCCCGGCTGTGGCTGGGGACGGTGACCCTCGTACAGGCCGTACTGGTCGCCGCGGCGCTGATCTTCGCCGCGTTCCCGCTCAGCGACGAGTTGCAGGTCGCGGTGGACGCCGGCGGCCGACTGATCAAGACCCACTCCTCCCCCGCCGACTACATGCTGGTCTCGATGCTGGCCTTCGGGATGGGTCTGCAGCACGCGACGGCGCAGCGGCTGGCGAGGCCGGAGATTCCCACGAACGTGCTGACCACGACGATCACGACGTTCGCCATCCAGACCCGGCTCGGCGGTGGCCGCGGATCGCGGGGGCTGCGGCAGATGGCCGGTCCGGCCCTGCTGCTGGGCAGCGCGGCGGTGGGCGCGCTGGGCTTTCTGCGGATGTCCACGCTGTTCCCGCTGATCTGCGGACTGGTGCTGGTGGCGACGAGCTTCGGGCTGGTCACCGCCCGACCGGCGCTGGTCCAGGCTCATCCGCGGCGGGTGTCGGACCCTCCGCCGCCACCCCCCACACCCCCTCCGGCGCCTCCGCCTGCCCCGTCTGTGCGGCGGTGAGCTCGGTGCAGAGGATGGCCCAGGGGGCGTCACGCACCCTGGTCATGAGCACGGTCATCGCCGGGCCGCGCGGAACCAGGTGACGGCGGGCGGGCAGCAGGCGGCGGCGGATCGCGTCCACATCACCCGCCAGCCCCCGGCGGCGGACGTCGAGCGCGCTGACGCCGGCGGCCCGCACGGCGGCGGCGACGCGCCGGACGTCGAACGCCATCTCGGCCTCGACCCGCAGTACCCGGGCGAACGGGGTGGCGACCGGGCGGTCGACGCCGAGGAACGCGATGCGTGGATCGATCTGCCAGCCGTCGACCAGCCGGCCGAGGGTGCCGACGAGGCCTGCCCGGGTGACGGCCGGGCTGGGGTCGAGGATGAACGGGCCGGGTGGGCGCAGCGGGAGCCCGCCGGCCGGGTCCCCGGCGAGGGCATCGTCGGCGACGTCACCAAAACGGTCACCAAAACGGTCGCCGGAGCGGTCACCGGGATCGTCGGGCTCGCCCGTCAGCGTCGCCACCTCACCGTTTCGCAGCAGGACGGTGGCGCGCCGGGGCGCTGTCGCCAGCGCGGGGGCGAAGAGCACGGATTCCTTCAGGCCCCGCCCGTCCGCGACGAACTCGATCTCCCAGCCGGGGGGCACGACGTCCAGCCGCAGGCCGGGGGCCGCCTTGATGGCGACGGCCTCGACCCGGTCGACCAGGGCGAAGCACCAGCCGAGCGGCGGTTCGCTGGTGCCGGTGGCCATCCGCTGGTCGCCGCCGCGCCGCGCCGGGTCGACGAACACGCCGTCGACGCCTCGCAGATCGACCTCCCGGACGTCGGCCTCGCACGGCTCCACCCGGCCACGCTCGCGGACACCGGACCGGGAGACGGGGTTGACGGCGGCCGCCACCTCGGCGTTGTGGACGGCCATCCGCAGGTGCAGCGGGTCTCGGTCGACGGCGAGGACCGGGTGCTCGGCGGCCAGGGCGATGAGGTCGCCACCGATTCCGGTGCACAGGTCGGCAAGACGGCCGCGGCCGGCGAAGCGGGCGGCGCGGTGGGCCGCGGCGCGGTGCGACGACGCCTGTTCCAACCCGGGGCGGGTGAAGAACATCTGGTCGGCGGCGGGGAACTTCGCGGCCGCGCGGGACCGCAGCTCGGCCTGGCCGAACGCCGCCGCCACCAGTTCGGGCGGGTGGCCGGCAGCCCGCAGGCGGGTGCCGTCCGCGAGCTCGGACCCGCGGGCGAGGGCGGCGGCGGCCGTCGCGAGCAGCTCCGTGCCGAGCGGGCTGAGCAGCGCCTCGAAGGTGGTCAGCCGCGCGGCGGTGTCGTCAACAGCGGCGGTGCCGCCGGCGGCGGCCATCAGCCGCGACGCTTGGCCTGCCGGCCCATGATCCGGGCCATCTCCCGGGTCGCGTCCCGCTCGGCGAGGGCGTGGCGCTTGTCGTAGTTCTTGCGCCCGCGGGCGAGCGCCACCTCGACCTTCGCCCGGCCGTCCTTGAAGTACAGCGAGAGGGGGACGATCGTGAGGCCGCCCTCCTGCGTCTTCCCGATCAGCTTCTCGATCTCGGCGCGGTGCATCAGGAGCTTGCGCCGCCGCCGCGGGGCGTGGTTCGTCCAGGTGCCCTCGGTGTACTCCGGGATGTGCACGTTGTGCAGCCAGATCTCACCGTCGGCAATCTGGGCGAAGCCGTCGACCAGGGAGGCCCGGCCGGCGCGCAGCGCTTTGACCTCGGTGCCCATGAGCACCACCCCGGCCTCGTAGGTGTCGAGGATGTCGTAGTCGTGGCGGGCGCGCTTGTTCTGCGCGATCAGTTTGCGCCCGGTTTCCTTCGGCACTGCTCCTCAGCCCTGCTTCCCGTCCGTCGCACGGTCCGTCACACCATTGTGGGGCGCCGTCACGCCCGCAGGTGTCTGCGCAGCGCGACGGACGCCATGCCCGCCGCGGCCGTGACTCCGACGGCAAGCACTGTCGCGGCCGCCACCCACACCGCGTCCCATCCGAACAGTGGGAACATTGTCTGGCGGGCGAATCGTCCGTCCACCAGATATATCTTCGCCAGCACCAGAGCGCCCACTGCCAGGAGCCCACCCAGCAGGCCGGCGAGCGCGCTCTCCAGCATGAACGGCGCCCGGATCGCCGCGTTGGTCGCGCCGACCAGCCGCATGATCGCCGTCTCCCGCCGCCGTGCGTGGGCGGAGATCCTGATCATGGTGTAGATGAGCACGAACGAGGCCACGGCCTGCACGGCCGCCAGCACGAACGCGCCCAGGGTGAAGGCATCGAGGAAACGGTACAGCGGGCCGAGCAGAGCACGCTGGTCCCGGACGGCCTCGACGCCGTCGCGGCCAGTGTACGTCTCGACGATCACGACGGCGTCCCGCGGATCGATGAGCGCGAGCCTGAAGGACGCCGGGAGGTCGTCCGGGCCGACGCCCGCCACGACGTCCGGCGAGGTCCGGAAGTCGCGGCGGAACCGCTCGTAGACGTCCTGTTTGCTCTCGTAGGTGACGCCGCCGACCAGCGGGTCGGCGGCGAGCTCGTCGCGCAGGGCCTGGCGGTCGGCGTCGTCGAGACCGTCCTGCAGGTCGACGACGATCTCGATCTGGTCGAGCAGGAAGCTGTCCACGGTGTGTGCCTGGGCGCGCAGCAGCAGACCGGCGCCGAGCATCGCGAGACAGATCGTGACGGTGACAACCACCGCGCAGGTCATCGCGACGTTGCGGCGCAGCGTGGTGACCAGCGCCGCGAGCAGGGGGCCGGGGCGCATCAGCCCGCTTCCCGGCCCGTGGGCGCCGGCGCCTGCACCCGGGAGCGTTGCGCGGGTACGTCGAGTGGGCCGGTGCCCGCGGACACGTCGAGCGGGCCGGTGTCGTCGAGCGGGCTGGTGTCGATGTCGGGGCTGGTCGCGGACGGGCCGTCGGGGTTGTCGTAGCCACCGCGGCGCTCATCGCGGACGAGCCGACCGGCGTCCAGCTCCAGGACCCGCAGGCGCATGGCGTCGACGAGCCCGGCGTTGTGTGTCGCCATCAGGATGGTGGTACCGGCCTGGTTGATGTCGTCCAGCAGGTCCATGATCTCAGCGCTGGTGGCGGGGTCGAGGTTGCCGGTCGGCTCGTCCGCCAGCAGGACCTGGGGACGCCCGACGAACGCCCGGGCGATGGCGACCCGCTGCTGTTCCCCACCGGAGAGCTCGTCGGGGAACCGCTTCTCCTTGCCGGTGAGGCCGACCAGCTCCAGGACCTCGGGGACCACAGCGCGGACCACGTGACGCGGACGCCCGACGACGTCGAGCGCGAAGGCCACGTTCCCGGCGACGGTCCTGTCCGGCAGCAGCCGGAAGTCCTGGAACACGCAGCCGACGGTGCGGCGCAGCAGCGGAACCTTTCGGTCCGGGATCCGGGCGACGTCGCGCCCGGCGACCTCGACCAGCCCCGTGGTCGCGCGCTCCTCCCGGAGCAGCAGGCGCAGCAGCGTCGACTTGCCGGAGCCCGAGGGGCCGACCAGGAACACGAACTCGCCCGCACCGATCTCGGTGCTGACGTCGCACAGCGCCGGCCGACTCCCCGCGGCGTAGCGCTTGGTCACGGAGGCGAGCCGAATCACCTGGACCTCCCTTACCCACCCGTCGGGCCCATCACGATACGTAGTCGGATGGGTGAGGTCTCGCACCGTCGCCCGCGCGCGTCCGCGATCGTCAGGTTCGCGGCAGGCGGGTGTGGCGGCGAACGACATCGACCGGGCGTACGGTGGAGGTGTCGTATCGCGTCCAGCCGGTGACGGGCCCTCCTCGGTGCCCGCCGGTCGCCGGGCCGGGCCGAAGGAGGACGGCACATGTGCTGCGAAGACCTGGTCTGTGCGAGATGCGCTGCTCCGGTCGCCGAAGGGCGTTGTCCCTCATGCCGTGCTGCGCGCGAATCCCTGCACCACTCGTCCTTCACGATTTCCCCGCAGCTGCTGATGGCGCTGTGCGCCGTCCTGCTGGCGCTGCTGGTCCTGGCCGGCTACCGCATCTGACGCCGCTTGCAGCCGCTTCGCCGCGGGTCAGCGCGGCCACCGTCACCGTCCGTGCCGAAACCGATGTCCACGCCCGGTTCTAGCAGCGTGCCGGGCGACCCCGCACCGCCACCCGCCCCGCGACCGCCGGGCGCGGGCGAGCACCCGAACACGGCCACGCCTGGCGACGCCAGCTGGGCTCTTGTGGTGCCCGCCGGCGGGATCCTGCTCGTCGCCGGCATTCCGGGCGCGGGCAAGAGCACCCTCATCCAGCGCGTGTTTCCGGTCGGCCCGAAGGCTGACCCGCCGGCCCCGGCCGGGGCCGGGCCGGTGGTGCTGGACTCGGCGCAGGTGCGGGCGCTGCTGGCCCGCCGGCTGGGGCGGCTTCCCTACGTCCTGTACCGCCCGGTGGTGCACACCGTGCACTACTGGCGCATCGCCGCGTGGACCATCGGCCCGCGGCGCGATCTGGTCATCCACGAGTGCGGCACGCGGGCATGGGCCCGGCGCACCGTCGCCCTGCTGGCGCGGATGCGCGGGCGGCCCGCGTACCTGGTCTTCCTGGAGACGCCGCCGGCCGCCGCGCTGGCCGGGCAGCACCAGCGCGGGCGGGTGGTCCCGCACCGGTCCTTCCAGCGGCACGAACGGTCGGCGGAACGCATGCGCACCGCGCTGCGGAACGGCTCGCTGACCGCCGAAGGATGGGCCTGCGCCCGCGGCATCACCCGTGACGAGGCGGCCCGCCTGACCCGGATCAGCTTCGACTGACTCCGCCCGGTTCGGCACGGCGTCAAAGCCGGGCCCGGGAGCCGGGACGGGGGGCGGGCCCGGGGCCGCGCTACTGCTCGGGGTCGGCGTCGGGTACCCGGCTCAGGCCGAGACTCCCGTGCAGCCCGACGACCTCGCCGATCACGATCACCGCGGGCGAGGAGATCCCGGCTTCCTGCGCGAGCCCGGTGATCTCCTTCAGGGGGCCGGTGACGAGCCGCTCCCGGCTGGTGCCGCCATCCTGGATCACCGCTGTCGGGGTATGCGGGGACCGCCCACGCTTGATCAGTTCGGCGCTGATCCTGGGCAGTGCCGCGACGCCCATGAGAATCACCACCGTGCCGGGCCCGGAGGCGAGCGCGTCCCAGTCGGCGGTCGAGCCGGGGTGGGACGGGTCGACATGCCCGCTGACGATCGCCACGTCCTGGGTGATCCCGCGATGGGTGACCGGGATCCCGGCCATCGCGGGCACCGCCACCGCGCTCGTCACCCCCGGGACGACCTCGCAGCGCACCCCGGCCGCGGCGCAGGCCAGTGCCTCCTCGCCGCCCCGGCCGAAGACGAACGGATCGCCGCCCTTGAGACGGACCACACCGCGGCCACGCCGAGCCTCTGCCACGATCAGAGTGTTGATCTCCGTCTGGGTGAGGTTGTGCCCGTGCGGCGCCTTGCCGGCGTCGACGATCTCGGCACCCGGCCGCACCTCGTCGAGCAGCTCGGCCGGTGCCAGGCGGTCGACCACCACCACGTCGGCGCGCCGGAGCAGGCGCAGCCCGCGCAGTGTGATCAGATCCGCCCGGCCTGGCCCGCCGCCGACCAGCGCGACCCATCCGCCTGGTGTCTCCACACGCCCACCCCCACCTCGCCTGCTGGCGCCGCTCGCCTGACCGCGGCCTTGTGTCCCGCCTGGTCAGTGTCCGTCCTGACCGCGGTCGGCTGCTAACGGTCGTGACAAGCCGGGCAGTTTCGGCCGCCGGGCGGGGGCTGGGCGTGACAC
>NZ_JBFLUG010000087.1:0-32926 GCF_041008525.1 Parafrankia sp. FMc2
TCGACCGTGTCGCTGACCTGCTGAACCGTCGCCCGCGGCAGACGTTGAACTGGGACACGCCCGCCGAAAGGCTCAATCAGCTGCTACTGTCGCAGAGCGGTTGATGCACTGACGGGTTGAGCCCGCCGACCCTTGTTCCATGATTCAATTATCTCACGACATTCTCAGAATCTCGACGCCGACCGACCAACGCTCCGATAACTTAGTTTCTAGTTAGTACACCACTATCGCCGCTATGATCCGCCGCGTTAGCGGCGAAAACGGCGCCGAAACGCGGTGCACCGCCGCGTCACTGGCACGATGGCTCAACGGCGCCGACCCCCAGTCGGCGATCATTCCTGCTGCGGTGGAAGCATTCGCTCGCCTCCTTGACCGGCCCGCGCTCACCCCGGCTGACCTAGGCTGGTCATCGGGCTCCCCAACCCGCGATGCGCACTCCGAGGACCCCTGGCGCGGTGACCCCGTCGCCTGGGTCATCCGCCTGGGACGGACTGACATGCTCAACAGACGTGCGGCAGTCACGGCCGGCCTCTACTCGCTGGCCGCCGCCGCTACCCCACTTCCACCCGCGACCCGACCAGCCACCCGGCCTGGCACGTCGCTCCGGGTCGGTCCGGCCGACGTGACCCGGGTCCGCGCGATGGCCGCGTACTTCGGTCAGATCGACGACCTGTTCGGCGGCGGACACGCCCGCTCGGCGGTCGCCGCCTACCTCGTCAACGACGTCGCCCCCCTACTCCAGGGCGCGTCCGGCCCGACCCGCGCGGACCTGTTCACCGCCGCCGCCGAGGTCACCTACCTCGCCGGATGGATGGCCGCCGACGACCTCCAACCCGGGCTCGTGCAGCGCTACTACATCCAGGCCGTCCGGCTCGCCACCGAAGCCGACGCCCCCCTGATGCGGGCCACCGCACTACGTTCCCTGGCCTCCCAAGCGGTCGAACTGGGACACGCGGCCCACGGCCTCGCGCTCGCGGACGCCGCCGCCGACGCCCTCCACAACACCGCACCCGCCCGCACCCGGGCATGGGTGAACGGCATGCGCGCCGAGGCGCTCGCCGCCACCGGCCACGACCCACGCCGGGTGATCCGACTGCTGGCCAGCACCGAAACAGACCTCGAACGCGCCGACAGCCCACCAGCGTCCGACCTGACCGGCAACTACCGCCGCGAAGGCTTCGAACACCAAGTCGGACTGACGCTGCTGAACATGGGCGACCTGTCCGGCGCGGAGGAACACCTCGCCGCGTCCACCGCCGCCCGCAGACCCGACGAACGCCGGACCCGCGCACTCATCGGAACCCGGCTCGCGACCGTACAGATCCGCCAACGCCGACCCGAAGCAGCCGCGGCCACGCTCCTGCACCTCACAGACG
The DNA here is from genome assembly GCF_041008525.1 of Parafrankia sp. FMc2. Lineage (NCBI taxonomy): Bacteria > Bacillati > Actinomycetota > Actinomycetes > Frankiales > Frankiaceae > Parafrankia > Parafrankia sp. FMc2. Next base: position 1,377 of record NZ_JBFLUG010000087.1, read on the forward strand.
ACCTCACAGTGGTGAAGTCCGCACGCCTACACCGGACCCTCAGCCAGATCCGCGGCGCCTGGCAGACACATCGCGCGGATCCGACAGTCGCCCAGGCAGATCAGCTGCTGCTATCGTCCCTGGCTGCGGTCAAGACATAGGCACGAGCGCCTACTCTCCACCCGCGTTCACCCGAGAATTCTCCATTCCCGAAGATTTTTTACCGAGAGCAATCGTTGGGTGTGGCGCCCCTGTAGCCGCACGAGCGCTCGGTGCCCGAGGCCCACACAGCGTGGAAGACACGGTTGAACGCCGCTGGGATTCAGCCGAACTCGCGTTGGTCCCCCCAGGCGGGCGTGGGGGGACGGACTGTGGTTTCGCTCCGTTCAGACGCCGTCCACGCCACCGACGACGCTTTGTTCGTCACCGCGCCGCGCGACGCCGGACTGCGGGTGTGTCCAGCTCTTCCTGGGATCCGATCCCGGCCGGCCGTCGGCGACGTGCGCGAAGGCAGGGTCCGCCGGCTGGTCGAGGATCTCCAGCACGGGCGCGGTGTCGAAGGTGTCCTCGAAGCGGACCGCCAGACCGTCGGCGAACGTCCAGGAGTGTACGAACGGGACGGTGCACGACCGCCCGGAGCGCGCAGTCATGTGGTGCCGGCCGAACGCCACCACCCGGTCACCGACGCCGATGATCTCCATCGGTTCCGGGCGGAGCTCGGCGAACACACCCGGTACTCGGGCGATGAAGGCCCGTACCCCATCGTGACCGGTCTCCGTCCCGCCGAGGCCGTAACGGTCGAGGCCGTCCGGGTGCGTCCAGGCGATCTGCGGGGAGAAGTGCGTCAGGACGCTGTCGACATCGCGTGCCCGGAATGCCGCGTAGGCGGCCCGGACCCGGTCGGCGTTGTCCGCCGGTTCGTCGATCCGGGTGACCGAGGTCGACGGGCCCGCCGGTCCCGGAAGGTTCGGGAAGTGGTGCGCGAGCGTGCGCCGCAGGCCGTCCTGCCAGCCGACCTCGCAGCCGCCGATCAGTGCCCGGCGGCGGGTGTTGTCGTAGGCGCAGGTGTCGCGGGTGACGTCGCTGGGGGCGAAGGTCACGGGTACCCCGGTGCACTCGGCCGCGTGGGTCATCATCTGCTCGATACTGACCGCCTCGTCCCCACCCCAGTTCACGACGGCGGCCGGCACCGAGGCCGCCGACCACAGCAGCGGAACCTGCCGGGCGATGTCGTCCGAGTGGATGGGCGAGCACCAGTTCCCGTCCCCACGCGGGATCTCGATCGGCATCCCGGCGAGCATCCGGCGCAGGAACAGCACCGGGACTCCGCCGTGCCCGTGCGGGCCGTAGGCGACGTTGAGCCGGGCGATGACGGTGGGCAGGCCCAGGGTCTGAGCGAAGGCGCGCACCACCCCTTCGGTGCTCATCTTGCCGACCGGGTAGGTCGGCAGCCACGGGGCCTGGCCGCCGAGCGGGTCGGTCTCGGTGTACAGGTGCTCTCGGGTCAGCCGCGCGTAGATCGCGCCGGTGGACACGAACAGGAAGGCCCGCGCCCGCTGGCAGTGCGTCATCAGCCGCCCGGTCGCGACGACGTTGCGCTCCACGGTGGACTCGAAGTCGGTTCCATCCCCGCGCACCACCGCGGAGTGCAGGACGTGGGTGAAGTCGTCGGGCAGGCCGGCCAGCCCGTCGTCGCCCGGATCGTCTGGGGCCATGTCCCAGTGCCAGGTCCGCAGGCCCAGGCCACGCAGCTCAGCCTTCACAACAGGATCGGCGAAGCGGCCGAGGCACCAGACCTCGTTGTCGGCGGCGAGTGACTCCGCGACACCCCGGGCGACTTGACCGGTGGCACCGGTGATGAGGATTTTCGCACCGGTCACCCCATCTTGCGCCGCTGCGCCCGTCACGGCCGGCGTCCCTGTCCAGGGACCGGACCGCGGCACAGGGAGAGGACGGCGAGTGCGAGGTCGCGGCCGGGCGAGTCCAGGCGGTCGGCGAACCGGGCCAGGACCGCGTTCTCCCGGTCCAGCTCGACGCGCGGCCCGCCGGCCGCCATCCGCCGTGTTTGGACCTCCCGGGAGATCTGCCGGCGTCGCGTGATCAGGGCAAGGATCTGCTCGTCCACCTCGTCGATGAGGGCGCGACAGACCGCGATGGAGTCGGGGAGGGGCGGATCCCCGAGGGTCGGGACGTCCGCCTTCCTTTCACCGATCGCCGCGTTCTCACTGATCATTGTCTGCCTCTCGTTCCCGCGGAGGGATGGGTGGGTGGGAGGAGCCGCCCGACGGGTCCGGTCGGACGGGTTCCGTGAGCCGGGGATCAGCCCCGGCCGGTGGGGATGGGACCGGGGCAGCACCCCGAGGACCGTGACACCGACGTCCCGGGCGCGCAGGGCCTGCAGCATGGTCGCCAGCGGTGCGTCGGCGACGTCGCCGGTGCATTCGACCAGGAGGTAGTGGGAGCCCAGCGCAGTTCCGGTCGGCCGTGACTCGAACCGCAGCAGCCGCGTTCCCGCGTCGGCGAGCGGGGTGAGTAGATCCCACAGCGACCCGTCGCCGTGGTGGGCCCGGACGCAGGCCAGCACGGTGCGGGCTGGCGGCGTGCCCGTGCCGACCCGGTCCGGGGTCTGCCCCGGGCCGGTCTGGCCATGCGGGGACGGCCCACGGCCCACCACGACGAACCGGGTCTCGGCACCGGGCACGTCGTCGATGTCCGCCGCGAGCTCGACGATGCCGGGCACCGGCACACCCGTGGCGCCGGCCCCGACGGCCGCGGTCCGTCCCGAGGGGTCCGCGACGACCCGGGTCAGCCCGGCGGCTGTGGAGTCCACCGGCACCGCCAGCGCGCGGGGGGCGTGCGCGCTGAGCCAGGCCCGGCACTGGCTCAGCGCGTGCGGATGGGACACCACGGTGGTCAGGGCGGCCGGGTCGGCCGCGGGCCGGCCGAGCAGGCTCAGGCGGACGGTCAACGCGAGGTCCCGGCGCAGCGTCAGGCCCTGGCCAGCCAGCCGGACCAGCGTGTCGACGATGCCGCCCACCAGGCCCGCCGCCGAGTTCTCCCACGGCACGATGCCCTCGGTGACCGTGCCCCGGGCGACCGCCTCGAGTACCCCGTCGCCGGACGGCAGCGGCACGTGGGGCCGGCGGGCCAGTTCGGGATCGCGCAGCAGGGCGAGATGGGTGAAGGTGCCGGCCGGGCCGAGGTAGCCGACAGAACCGGCCTGCTCGGGGCCGGTCGGTTCGGGACCAGGCTCAGCGCCCGTCCAGCGATCTGTCCAGTTCGGCCCGAAGGACTGCCTGGAAACGAGCGACATGCCGTGGTCCCATCAGTGTGTAGTGCTCGCCGGGCACATCGACGTAGCGGTTCCCCGACCGGGTGAACCCGTCCCATTTCCGGAGCTGGTCACGCAGCCAGTCCTCCTTGGTTCCGACCAGCGGGATCGCGTAGAAGACGGTCAGCGAACCGACGGATCCGGAAGGTTCGTAGGAACGGCCCATCGTGAGCAGGGACTGGGCGAGCGCGGCCCACGCGGTGAACCCGGCGAGATCGAGGTCGAGTTCGTCCATCCGACCCTCGGGGGCGAGGGCGACCAGCGCCCGCATCTGGTCGTCGAGGGGCAGCGGACGCAGCTGGGCGGGGAGTTCGGCCGCCTGTTCCCCGGTGATGAGCGACAGGAAGAACGCGAGATTGATGGCGCCCTCGGTGACGTCGAGCTGGTTCATGCGGTACTTGATGTGCGGAGGCAGGTTGAAGATGCCGACGAAGTCGACCCGTTCGCCGGCCGCTTCCAGCACCTTCGCGATCTCGAAGGCGACCGCCCCGCCGTAGGAGTAGCCCGCGACGGCGTAGGGCCCGTGCGGCTGGACGCGCCGGATGGCGTCGACGTAGCAGCCGACCATCTCGGCGAAGTCGGTGAAGTGGGGTTCGCCCGGGTTGAAACCGCGGGCACGCAGCGCGTAGAACGGCCGCTCGTTGGTGAAGTACTTCGCCAGGTTGACGAAGACGAGCACCTCGCCGACGCCGGGGTGCACGCAGAACAGCGGCGTCCTCGTGCCGGTGAGCTGCAGCGGTACCAGCGGGTCGTAGGCCGTCGCGGCCGAGGGGGCGCCCGCGTCGATCCGGGTGGCCAACTCGCGGACCGTGGGGGCCAGCAGTATCGCGGAGACCGGAAGGTCGCGGACACCCATCCGCAGTTCGAGCCACCGCTTCAGTCGGAGGATGTCCAGCGAGGTGCCACCGATGTCGAAGAAGCTGGCGGTCGCGCTCAGAGTCGCCGGATCCAGGGCGAACATCTCCGCGTACAGCGCGGCGAGCGCCGTCTCGGTCCGCCCCTGCGGTGCTGTGTACCCGCCGAGCTGCGCCTGGGTGAGCGCCGCGACCTCAGCCTCGCGGTCGGCCAGGTCACCCGCTTCCAGTCGGCGTCGCAGCGCCGTCCGCTGGATCTTGCCGAGGCTGGTTTTCGGCATGTCCTCGACGGTCAGCGGCAGGATGACAGCCGGCCGGAACCCCCACTGCATGATGGTGGTGCCGCGGATGGCGGTCACCACCCGGTGCAGCTCGGCGGCATGGGCCGGGCCGGTCGCGGCGGTGTCCGGGACGAAGGCGACCACGAGCTGTTCGGTGTCCGCGCCCGGTGGCCTGGTCGGGAAGGCCACCACGTAGGAGCGGCGCACACCGTCGAGCTCCTCCAGCACAGGCTCCAGATCCTGGCTGAAGTAGTTGACCCCGTTAACGATGATGCTGTCCTTGCTGCGGCCTACCAGCGTGAGCCGGCCGTCGTCGATCCGCCCCAGGTCACCGGTGCGGAACCAGCCGTCGGCGGTGAAGGCCGCCGCGTTCGCGGCCGGGTTGTCGAGGTAGCCGGCGAACACCATCGGGCCGGACAGCTGGAGCTCACCGACCTCGCCGTCGACGACCAGCGGGCCGTCTTCGCCGACAATCCGCATCCGCAGGCCCGGCACCGGACGGCCCAGCGCGGCGAAGGCACTCCCCTTGTCGGCGGCGGGAAAATCGTACGAGTAGACGCTGCCGGCGCAGGTCTCGGTCATCCCGAACGCGGGGACGAGCACGTCCCGACGCAGACCCGACGGCGCGAGCAGATCGAGGAAAGCAGTCGCCGTCTCGGTCACCACAGCCTCGCCGCCGCTGATGACGGTGCGCAGCGCGGACAGGTCGAGGGCGTCACGGCGAGGATCCTCGGCGAAGCTGCCGACCAGCTGCCCGAACAGAAAGTTCGGGGTGAAGGTCACTGTCACCCGGTGGGTGGCGGCGAGTTCGAGGAAACGCCCCGGATCCTCGAGAACCACGTCGGGTTCGACTTGCACCTGGCACGCGCCGACCGACATCGGGAGCAGGTGGCATTCCAGCAGCGCGGCGACATGGTCGTAGGAGATCCAGTTCAGGTACACATCGGTGGCGGTGGCCTGCTGCACCCGTGCCTTGGCGGCCATGGCAGCGAGCAGGTTGGCATGGGTGAGCCGCACCGCCTTGGCCGCACCGGTGGATCCCGAAGTGAGTACCAGCAACGCGACGTCCTCCGGGCTCGGCGCCACGACCTCCGGGTCGCCGGCGGCGGGCGAACCGGCCCGGATGAGCTCCTCGGCGCCGATCACAGCCAGCTCCCCGGCCCGGCGTACCTCCTCGACCCTCTCCTCGGCGGCGACCACGAGCGGACGGTCAAGGAGGGTGTCGAGGTGACGCAGCAGCCGCGCCCGAACATCCGGGTCACCCGAGCCGGTAGGGACGACGCAGGGCACCTGCCCGGCGAGCAGGCATCCCCAGAACACCGGCAGGAACTCCCATGGCCGGTCCAGCAGCAGCGCGACCCGGCCTGCCTGCGACGTTGGGGCGTGTCGCAGGCAGGCCGCGACCCGGCGGGCCCGCGCGAGCAGGTCCGGGTACCGGAACTGCTCCGGGTCATCCGCGGCCGGTCGGGCGGAGACGATCCGGATGGTGGAGTCCGGCCAGTTCGCTGCGGCACGCCGGAGCAGGTCGGCGACGGTGGTGACCGGAGCGTCGAAGGAGGCGGCGGGCGGTGGGGTGGGGATCGGGATTTCGGAGAGATCGCTGGTCATACTGTCTCGCTTTCGGCGTCTCGGCATGGCTGGACGCGGACAGGGACAGGGGATCCGTGGATTTTCGACGCCCACACGGACGCCGGGCTTCGATGGGCTGCGTCAGGATGTATCAGGATGTGCCAACCATCACGGCCAGTCGCAGGAACATATTCCTATACCGGATTAGAGCCGTCGTAAAACGTGTTGACGGGCCGGCGAAACGATTGGAGAACCACTTCTCCTCCGGCCGGGTGAGGGAGATTTTCCCCACATCCGAGATTTCGTTCGACAGAGCCGCGATCGACGACTTCACCCGAGGATAGGCATGTTTCCGCTCCCCCGTGAAGGAACCTTCCAGGGTGATAGAAGCCACACGCGAACAGCTGGGCTTCCATTCTCCGGGCATGACAAAACGCGGCGGCGTCCACCGGAAGGAAAATATTTTCGGTGGACGCCGCCGCGGTGACCGCCCGACGTTTGAATAGGCGGTCGACGCCACGACACGAAGAGGTGGCGGTGATGGACGTCTGTTTACGTGTAGCGGAAATCTTTGGAGGATCCGTCTGGGTGCCGCGGCCCGGAAACCCGTCACAGCGCCCACCGCCCCGCGGACGCTCAACCTACGGAGCCGGCTCCGTCCGCGACCAGGGCGTCCGGTGTGGCCGGCCCCGTGGCGGCTAGGCCGTGGCGGCCTTGGCGGCGGCGTCCAGCGCCGCGGCCAAGGAGTCGGCGGCCTTCTCCCGAAAACCGGCCAGACGCGGGACGTGTGCGGACTTGGTCAACTCGGCGTGGACGAAGGTGAGGTCGTCGGCGAGACCGACCATGCCGAACGCGGCCCTCAGGTACGGCTCCTGGAAGTCGAAGCCGGCGCGGGGCGTACCCGGCCCGTAGGCACCGCCACGAGCGGTGACGACCACGACCCGGGTGCCGCTCAGCGGCCCCTGGTTGGTCGCCTGGTCGATGATGAGCGGCGGGATCGCCACCCGGTCGAACCACGCCTTGAAGCTCGAGGGCACCGAGAAGTTGTACATCGGCAGGCCGATCAACACCGTGTCTGCGGCGGTCAGTTCCTCGACCAGCGGCCAGGTCACAGCCCAGCTCGCCCGCTCGGTCTCCGTCGTCGCCGCGGTCCGCGCGGTGTCCAGGTCACGCTCGCCGGCCGCCTCCAGCCGGGTCATGATCTCAACCTGGGCGGAGTCCACGTGCGCGAGTGGTTGTGCCGCGAGATCACGGTGGGTGTATCGGCCGGTGGGGTTGTTCTCCTGCCAGACCTCGGCGAAGGCGGCGGAGAGCCGACGGGAGACCGATCCCGGTCGCGCGCTGGCGTCGAGGTGGAGCAGATGACTCACGGAATTCTCCAGAAAGTGGAAGGCCGATCGGCGGTGGGACGCCCGGATGTCGGTCCATGCACGGAGCGGCGTTCCTCCCTGCCGGCCCGCCGCCCCCATCAAACCCGGGCCCGAACCGTTCCCAGGCGTAATCTGACGTGACGATTGATGACGCTGACCGTCAGTGGGAGTGACGCATGCTCGACCTGCGCAAACTGGTCCTCCTGCGAGAGATCGACGCCCACGGCTCCATCGCCGCCGCCGCGCAGAGCCTGTCCTACAGCCGGTCCGCGGTCTCCCAGCAGATCACCGCACTGGAACGTGAGGTCGGGACCCCGCTGCTGGAGCGGACCAACCGCAGCGTCGCGCTCACCGAGGCCGCCCGGGTGCTGGTAACCCGCACGGAAACCGTCCTCGCCGAACTGGAAGCGGCCGAGACGGAGATCGGGAAGACGGCGGGCACGCCCAGCGGTGCCCTGCGCATCGGAGTCTCGCTGAACCACGGCCCGCCGTTGCTGGCCCGGGCACTCGTCCAGGTACAGCGGCGGTGCCCGAGACTGCGGATCACTCTGCAGGGCGTGGCGGCCGGGGAAGGCCGGCAGGCCGTCCGCCTCGGGCAACTCGACCTGGTCCTGGCGTTCCGGTACGACCAGGTGCCCGAACCCCGGCTCCCCGGCCTGCTGGAGATCCCACTCGGATCCGATCCGATCCGGGTCGCCGTCGCGGCCGACCACCCGCTGGCCGGTACGGGCCCTCGGCGCCTCGCCGAGTTCGCCGGGGAACGCTGGATTCTTCGGCCGGCCTCCACGTTCGGCCGGCTGACCCTGCACGCCTGCCACGTCGCCGGCTTCGAGCCGGACGCAGCCGCGGAGATCGACGACCTGCAGGCGGCCCTGGGCCTGGTCGCTCCGGGGTGGGCGGTGAGCCTGCTGCCGGACCTCGTACCGTCCAGGCCGGAGTTCCCGGTCGCCCGGATCCCCCTCGCCGACCAGCAGCTGCACCGGCACATCGCGATCGTGGTGCGCCGGGGAGCCGCCCGGGCACCGGCGATCGAGGCCGTGGTCGCCGAGGTCCAAGCCCAGATCACCGAGCAGCCGGCGCGCGGTTAGGGCGTGGGGCGGCGTTGTGCCACCCACACGTATCGCCGCGGCTCGGCCGCGGCGTGGCCACCCAGGCGGAGTCCGTCCGCTGTAGCGGCGCAGGTGGGTGTCAGCCTCGGGTACACGCAGTCCGCTCGGTGTGAGCTTTCAGTGCCTTGTTGGCCTTGTGGACTTCGGGGGCGTCGAGTGCGGCGTAGATGCCGCGGGCCGACCGCCAGTGCTCGCGGGCGGTGTCGTGGTCGCCGAGGTCGTCGAGGGCACGGCCGAGGCCGGCGTGGGAGCGGGCCTGTTCGTAGCTGTCCTGGGTGGCGAGCGTCAGGGTGAGCGCGTGGGCGTGGTGGTCACGGGCCTGCTCGGGATGGCCGGTGGCATGGAGGTGCTCCCCCAGTCCGTTGCGCGCACGGGCCTGGCCGTTACGGTCGCCGAACTCCTCGTAGAGGTCGAGGGCCCGGCGGTGATGATGCGCGGCGTCGTCATGGCGGCCCTGCGCGTGGTGGACGAGGCCGAGGTTGGTCAGGGAGTCCGCCTCGCCGTTGCGGTCGGCCAGGGCCAGGTAGAGGACGAGGGCCCGCTGATGGTGATCGGCCGCGAGGTCGTGTTCGCCCTGGTGGCAGTAGACGTTGCCGAGGTTGCCCAGCGCGTGGGCCTGTCCGCGGGTGTCGTGGGTCAGCTGGTGCAGCTCAAACGCCCACTGCTGGTGATCAACGGCCAGTGCGTACCGGCCCTGCCGCCAGTGGACGTGGCCGATGTTGCCGAGGGCGCGAGCCTGACCCCGCTGGTCGCCGGTCTTCTGGCACAGGTCGAACGCGCGCTGGTTGTGGGTGAGGGCCTCGTCGTAGCGACCCTGCCGCCAGTAGATGATGCCCAGGGCGGTGAGCGCCCTGCTCTCACCGCGTTCGTCGCCGGTCTTCTGGAAGAGCGTGAGCGCCTCCCGGGCGTTCTCGGCGGCGTGTGCGTACCGCCCCTGGTGCCGGCAGATACCTGCCAGGCTGGTCAGCACATGTGCGTGCTGGGCGTGGTCGCCGAGGGTGCGGGCGGTGTCGCAGGCGTCGGTGTAGAGGGCGACCGCCTCGGTCAGATGGGCGCCGAGGTCGAGGTAACGGAACAGAATCGCCGCCAGATCCAGGGCGTGGCGCCAGCCGTGAACGTTCGCCTGGGCGGCGACGCGCACCAGGTTGGCGCGTTCGAGATCAAGCCAGCGTCGCGCACCCCGCGGATCACCGCTCCACCGAGGCGGCGCGTCAGGGGAGCGCACCGGCGGCAGATGATCAACCTCGGTGGGAGAAAGCAGGCGGACCGCCGCCGCGGCGGTGGACACGTAGTGGTCGAACAGGACGCCCGTCGACTGGAGACACAGCTCTTCGGAGTCCTCGTCGCCGGCGCGTTCACGCGCGAAGGCCCGCACCAGGTCGTGGAATCGGTAGCGGTCCTGTCCGGCTTCGAGGAGAAGATGGACGTCCAGGAGATGGTCACAGGCCCGCTCCGCCTGGGCTGGTGTGACACCGGCGAGCGCGGCCGCCGCGTGGGTGTCCATCTCCACCCCGGGATGCAGTCCGAGACGGCGCAGCATCCGCTGGGACTCGCCGGTGAGGTCGCGGTAGGACACGGCGAAGGCCGCGGCCACCCCGCGTTCGCCGTCCTCCAGCGCGGCGAGCCGGTCATGCGGGCCATGGTGGTCGGCCAGTCGGTCGGCCAGATCCGCGACCGACCACGCTGGGCGGGCGCGCAGCCGTGCCGCTGCGATCCGTAACGCCAGTGGGAGCCTTCCGCACAGGTCGACCAGCCGCGTCGTGGCGTCGTCCTGGCCGGCCAGCCGGTCGGCGCCCACCACGGCGGTGAACATGTCACGGGCCGCCGGCAGGGGCAGGACCTCGAGATGCCACGAGCGTGCCTCGTCCAGCGCGGCGAGGCGACGACGACTGGTGACGATCACCAGGCATCCGGATGCCGCGGGAAGCAGGGGAAGAACCTGGTCCGTGGACCGCGCGTTGTCGAGAACGACCAAGGTCCGCGTGCCAGCCAGCCGGCCCCGGTACAGCGCGGCCCTGGCATCCAGCGTGGGCGGAATCTGCTCACCGGGCACCCCCACACGACGCAGCAGTTCGCCCAGCGCGGCGTCTGGTTCCATCGGGTCGACCGACGGTGTCGACCCGTGCAGGTCCAGGAACAGGCATCCGTCGGGGAACCGGTCGGCGAGCTCGTGCGCCGCGTGCAGGGCCAGCGTCGTCTTGCCGACCCCCGCCATTCCGTGCACGGCCAGGATCACGGACGCGCCGGCCATCGCCGCACCGCCGCCGTCCGGACAGGCCGCTTCGACGACGGACAGCAGCTCGGTGATCTCGCGCTGTCGGCCGGTGAAGAACCGGGTGAGAGGGGGCAGCTCCCGCGGGGGTGGCGAGAGGACGTCCACCTGACCGGACAGCGGGCGGATACCCGGGAGAAGAACCCGGGAAAAGGGGATCCCTGGGAACGGTGGTGCCGTTGTAGGCGCGGCGGAACCTTGAACGGTCGCGCCCAGACCGGACAGCAGTGTGGCCGCGGCGTTTTCCTCGTCGAGACCGACCAGGTCGACAGTCACCAGGTTGGCCAACAGCCCCGGCGGGGAACACGCGTCCACCTTCACCGGGACCACCCGGACCTGGCGGCCGGTCGGGTCGACGACGTTCTGCCACGGCAGCGACGCCTCGCCCTCGGCGAGGTAGCTCTCACTCAGCACGAGCACCAGCCGGTCCGCTCGGACGAGGGACTCGTTCAACCACCGCAGGCGGTTCACACCCGGCACCGCGTGCCACCCCTCCAGCAGCGGCTCGAATCCCGCCGCCTGCAACCGCCAGGCCAGCCATTCGGCCCAGCGCCGATCGGAGACCGCGTGGCTCACCAGCACCACCGGTGATTCCCGCGCCGACGTGCCCGCCCCCATCGACCAAGTCTGGCATTCACCCATCGCGACGGCGAGCACCATCGTTACCGGGACGCCGCTCTGACGGCTGAGCCGACAACGGGAACATTCGACCGGATCTCATCGTCACACCACGGATCGCTCACCTGGCGAAGGAGAGAACGACGTGGCCGACTGGTCCCCGGCTGTTGATTTCGGTACCACCTACACGGCGGCCGTCACCGCGGCCGCCGGCGGCGCACCCGACGTGCTGGAGATCGACGGCAGCAGGTGTCGACCTGGTCGCCGCCGCCGGCACGGGTCCTCCGGGAGGCCACCCGGCGGTTCAACGGGCGACCGCCGGGCGCGGTCGTCCTGACGCATCCGGCCGCCTGGGGTCGGCGGGTCAATTGACTGGCCCTGCCTGTCCCGGTTGCTCCGACGCTCCTGGGGATGCCGCTGATGTCGGCACGGAGCATCTCGGACTTATGTTTGATTGTTCGTAGAAGTTCTTCGCGGCCGGATGGAGAGGAACGAAGCAGTAGACGGGGCTGGTTCCGACGGTTCTCCTTATGGGCCAGAAGTGTCGTTCGGTTTCGTCAGGCCAAATCGCACGCTCGAACTCACCGCGATGTTCCTGGAGGACCCGGGTGGTGTAGCCGACCAGATCGGGATCGGTGAAATCGGCCCCGACGATGCCGTTGGGGATACCGACGGTGGCTGTTGGGCCGGCGCCGGGATAGTCCTGCGGTCGGATCTGTTCGGCGGTGTAGATCTGCCCGGGTACGAAGTCGTCGCCTGCCTCGTGCCGATAGAAGCCATCCCATTCATCCTGCATTGCGTCCCGATAGGTGCTCAGCGGAAGCAGGCGTATACCCGCTCCCTGGGTCGCTTCCTGACGGATCTCGCTGGTTGGTGCTCCGCCCGACCACAGGACCGCCTGAACATTCCCGGCACCGAGCTCGGCCAGTCCGGCTGACAGGCTCATCGGCACCGGGCTGAGTTGACAGTCGGGGCCGACAGCGTTCCTGATCTGACGGAAGAGGACGTCTCCGATCTGGGCGGTTCCGGAAGTCTGAAGTCCGGTGGCGATGGTCCCCCCGGCGGAACAGAGCTGTTCCGCCGTGGTGATGTCGGAGTCCGCACGGACGATCAGCTGGAGCAGGTCGAACCACAGCGGCCCGACCGTACGCAGCCTGTCGATCGGTGCGTTGAGGAACTGGCCCGCGCCGTAGCGGGCGTCCACAGCGGTGGTGAACTGGGCGATCGAAAGGGTGCAGCGTGCGTTGGGATCGCGCAGAGCGTCCAGGTTCTGCGCACTGCCGCGGGTTGGCGTGACGTTCACCGTGGTGCCGGAATACTCGGACTCGATGATCCCGGCGAGGGTGTCACCGTAGTTGTTGTAGGGGCTGCCCTCCTGGCCCGTCATGATCGTAACGACCTCGCACTGTCCGAGCATCGCAGGTGCGCTTGACGTTGGCGCAGTGGCGGTGGACTCGGGGTCCTCGGACTCACAGCTCTTCAGCGAGACGATGATCACAACAGCAACAAGCGTGACCGACAGGGCGCCGATCGCCCACCTCTGGTGTCTCCGAGCCCGGGACACCATGCCCCTCCAGAAACCCGTGATTGAAGGGCCCTTTCCTGGGACGGCTCCCGGGAAGGGAGGCTTTTCCGAGGTGGGGCCGCCGGGGAACCCGTCCGAGGCTCGGGGCGTGGCGGTCAGGCCGAGTGCCTCCAGCAGCCGCCGTCGGGCGGTGGTTTCATCGATGCCGTGCAGGTCACTGTGGACGATGGCGGCCAGCATCCGCGGGGCCGTGCAGTCCTCGACCCACAGCGGGATCAGTGTCTGCCCGGTCAGGGCGGTGGTCCATTCCGGGGTGCGCCAGTGGGAGGCGAAGTAGGCCTGGGAGCAGATCGCAACGGTGCGCTCGGCGTGGGTCATCTGCTGGTCGATCCAGGAGACGAGATTCGTCCCCACGGGAGCGTCCCACGCCTCGATCGCTACCGTGCGGCCCTCGTCTTCCAGAACCCAGGCGACCCAGGTCGCCCATGCCTTGTCCGCCGCCGTGTAGGAGACGAACACATTCACCCGGGCGGGCCTGCCCGGCGCTGCGGTGGGATCCTCTGTACCCATATTCGCAAAGATTGCCACGTAGCCACAATCCCTTCGCAGGTGGCCCTGCGTCTTCCAGCCTCGGCGTTCCAGCAGCGGTCAGCAGACCCTCCCCGCCGGACACCTGGTGCGGTATCGGTCAGCCGAGCAGGTTGTTCAGATCCTCACGGACAAGCGTGGTGGTGACGAGCAGCTCCACGATCAGATTGTGGTTGATCATGTGACCGGCGGGCGGGGGAATGTCGGTCTCCATGATGCCGCTGACCGCCGGGCTGAGCCTTTTCCGGACACCGGCGACGATGTGCGCCGCTCGTTTGTCACTCCAGCGTTCCTCCGGCCGTAGCGCGGTCAGTTCGGCCGCGACCTGCTTCCAAGTCAGTGGCTGGGGCAGCGCGTCGCCGCGGAGGTACTGCCGGGCGAGGCAGACGAGCACCAGCTTCTCGAGCGCGCTCAACGGCCAGATCTCGCCGTCCCAGGTCGGCTGTCCGGGCGGGGAAACGGCTCCTCCTCCGGCCGGGCGGTCGACGACGCGGACTTCCAGGAGATGTTCCTTCCCAGGGCTGACGACGAACAGCGGTGTGTACCCGCCCGGGAGCTCCGCCGTATCCCCGCCGATCAGCAGCCGTTGCGAGTGCGGCAGCCGGATCGGTCGCCTCCCGATGTTGCTCAGTACCCAGCGTGACTGTTTCCGGACGATGGAGCCCTGCTGACGGCTGACATACTGGTCCGTCGCGCCGACGCACACATGGACGTCCGGCTCGCAGCGCCCGAACACGAGCTGGAATCGGGTGTCCGGCGCGACGCTCATGCCGCCGTTCGTTCCGAGGACCAGCAACGTTCCCACGGGGGCGTCGGTGGACCAGCGGGTGAGGCTGTTGATCTCCCTGGGCAGCGGGTTGACCTTCCGCGACCAGTCCGGCGTCGACGTCCGCACGGCTCTTCCTCTCACTGTGGCTGACCCGGCCACGGGTCTCGGTCCGAGTGGGCCCGAACCGCGTGATCCTTCGTGTGAGCGCGCGATCGTGCCGGTTCCAGGGTGCGCGCCCGGGCCCGGGAGGGGTCCCGGCGCTGGGACCTGCCGGACATCTGGACGATGGTCACGCCCGCGGAGGCCCTGATCGCCCAGCTCGCCGGCGTCGGCGACATGCCGGGGGACGCTGTCGTTCGAGGCCCCTGGTCCCCGCCGCCTCCGCGGCTTCCACGAAGGAGGTCTCAGGAGGCACGCGGCAGTGAGATCCGTGCCCTTGTGCCGCTGTCTCCGGAAGGATGATCATTCTGGCTCAGGGGCAGGGTGGGCTGTAGGGGATCTTGGGCAGGGCGGCCTTCCACTCGGCTTCGGTGAGTCGGTCTGTCTCCCTGGCGCAGGCCGCTGCGGCCAGCCGGCCGGCGTTCACGTCCCACAGCTTGGCGGTCGTGTCCGGGCTGGCGGTGGCGAGCAGGGTCCCGTCCGGGCTGAACGCCACACCGCGGGTGGGGCCGACGTGGCCGGGGAGGGTGACCAGCGGCCGGACCTCGCCACGGGCGGCAACGTCCCACATCCGGGTGGTTCCGTCGTCGCTGCTGGTGGCGAGCAGTGTTCCGTCCGGGCTGAACACCACATCCTGAACGTTGCCGATGTGGCCGGTGAGGGTAGCCAGCGGTCGGGCCTCGCCATGGATGGTGGCGTCCCACAGGCGGGCGGTTCCGTCCAGGCTGGCGGTGGCGAGCAGGGTCCCGTCCGGGCTGAACACCACGTTCTGAACGTCGCGGGTGTGGCCGGTGAGGGTGGCCAGCGGTCGGGCCCCGCTACGGGCGGTGGCGTCCCACACCTGGACGACTCCGTCCACGCCGCTGGTGGCGAGCAGGGTCCCGTCCGGGCTGAACACCACACTGTTCGACCCCGGGCTGACGGTGCGGTCGGTGGTGCCGCGGGTGGTGGGGCTGGTGAGGGTGACGCGTGGCTGGACCTCGCCCCGGGCGGTGGCATCCCACATCTGGACGGTCGTCCCGTCCCAGCTGTTGGTGGCGAGCAGGGTCCCGTCCGGGCTGAACGCCGCATCCCAGACGTCGGCGACGATCCAGCCAGGGGGGCCGGTGAGGGCGGCGCGTGGCTGGGCCTCGCCCTGGGCGGTGGCGTCCCATATACGGGTGGTTTGAAGTTCACTGCCTCTGGTGGCGAGCAGGGTCCCGTCCGGGCTGAACACCACATCCAGGGCGCGGCCGGTGAGGGTGGCCCGGGGCCGAACCTCGCCCTGGGCGGCGATGTCCCACACCCGGGCGGTTTGGTCGCCGCTGGTGATGGCGAGCAGGGTCCCGTCCGGGCTGAACACCATGTTCCCGATGAGGCTGGCGAGGCCGGTAAGGGTGGCCCGGGGCCGAACCTCACCACGGGCGGTGGCGTCCCACACCAGGGCGGCCAGGTCGCCGTTGCTGGTGGCGAGCAGGGTTCCGTCCGGGCTGAACGTCACATCGCCGCTGGGGCCGGTGGGGCCGACGAGGGTGGCCGCGGGCTGCTCGGTGGTGAGCAGGCGCAGGACGGCGGTGCGGGCCTGGGGGGTGGGCGCGGTGCGGTAGGCCGCCACGGCCAGCCGGCGGGCGAGAGCGGTCTGGTCGGCGGCGATGCCGGTCGCTTCGGTGGCGAGCCGTAGGGAGATCGTTTCGGCGCTGGGTGGGGTGCCGGTGGGCAGGAGACGCCAGGACAGCAGCGACACCGCCAGGATGGCTGCCGCGACCGAAGCACCGACACCACGCGGTCTGGTGATCCTGGACCAGTTCCGGCGCCGTGGTGGCGCGGGGTACCGGCTGCCGGTGAGGCCCCGGGCCTCGGGGGGCAGGTCCCAGGTGGGGAGGAAAGGTATTTCCCCGTGGTCTCCCTCCACCCGTGCCTGTTCCTTCTCCTCAGCGTGGGCAGTGGTGGGTGGTTGGTGATCGATGACGCGGCGGAGGGTGTCGTCGAGGTGCAGCGGTATTCCTGTCCGGGTGGTCCAGCCGGCGCCGTAGGCATGGGTGGCGGCGCGGGCGAGGTCGCGCGCGAACGCGGCGGCGCTGGGCTGCCGGTCGGCGGGCATTTTCGCCAGGGCCCGCAGCACCACCGCGGCAAGGTCGGTGGGAACGCCGTGCAGGGGCGGGGGTGGGTCGTTCAGGTGCTGGTGCCACAGGGTCTGGAGGGGCTGTCGGGGGTCGAACGGCGGGGCTCCGGCGAGGAGCTGGTAGAGGACGATCCCGAGGGCGTAGAGGTCTGTGGCGGGGCTCAGGCGGCCGCCGGTGATCTGTTCGGGGGCCATGTACGTCGGGGTGCCGGCCCGGTTACTGGCGCTGGCGGCGGACCCGTCGAAGATCTTCGCGATGCCGAAGTCGGTGACTTTCACCGTGTCGTCGGCGGCGAACAGGATGTTGTCGGCTTTGATGTCGCGGTGCAGCACCCCGCGGGTGTGTGCGTGCTCCAGCGCGGCGGCTACGGCCAGGCCGACCGCGCAGGCCTGCGGGGAGGTCAGGGTGGCCCGCCTGTGGGTCAGGGTCCCGCCGGCGAGGAGTTCCATCACGACCAGGCACAGACCCTGGGCCTCGACGTATTCGAAGATCCGGACCACGTGGGGGTGGTCGAGGGTGGCCAGGATCCGCCCTTCAGCCGCGGAGTCGTCGGTCTGTTCTGTGGCAGCGGAGTTGTCGGTCTGCCCTTCGGTGGATGGGTTACCGGTCTGTCCGTCGGGGTCTTTGGCCTCCATCACCTTGACCGCGACCGGACGGCGTAGACGGCGGTGACGGGCGGCCAGCACCAGCCCGAACTGCCCCGACCCCAGCCATTCCCCGACCCGGTAGCCAGGCAGTGCCTTCTCCACCCGCCGCCGGTCAACAAGCATGGGAGGAGCGGGCGGCACTCCACCCTGCGTGGTAGTCGATCGTGCTCATAGCCGCACAGATTGCCACGAAATGCAACAAGCCAGGCACGTGGCACATCGATCCACGTCACGGATCCGAAGATCCGTGACGTGGTGCGTGAGCCCGGCTGGCGCTGGACGTCTACAGCCCAGCGCCAGCTCAGACTCGGCCATCCGCCGTATGACCGTTATGGCCCGCCCCGGGCTTCTTCATGGCCTGTCCGTCTCAGGCGATCCCGGCGACCGGTGCGTCGCGCAGGTGTCTGACGGTGGCCGTGCCGTCGGTCGGCAGGTGGGCGTAGGCGATCCCGACGTTCGGGTGGGTGGCGTGGACGAGCGCCTCGATCTCGGCTTTCTCCTTCGCCGCGGCCAGTCGGCTGAGGTGCACGACGTAGCCGTACGGCACTCCGCTCCCGACGAGGCCGGCGAGGTCCTGGAGGAGGTGTGCGTGCCCGTAGTCGAGGCCCAGTTCGATGGCGATGGGCGGGACGATCCGTCCCTGCCGGAACTGGTCGAGGCTGGCGGCGGCGAGCTGGTCGGGGGTGAGCAGCGCCAGGTCGAACAGTCCGCGCCGGTCGTGGTCGCCGGCCGGCATGGGCCACTCCTTGTGCACCAGACCAGTCCGCGATCCCGAGGTGCCGATCGGGGTGAGGATGTCGAGTTCGGTGTTCTCGACGAGGCCGCGGAACAGCGCAAGGTGCAGGGAGTGCTCGACCCGGTGCCGGTAGGGATGCGCGACGAAGTCGTCGACCAGTGTGTCGATCGCCCGCTCCACCAGCGGGATCACGGCGGCGAGCCACGGCTCCGTCGCCGCCGCGGCCGGCACGCTCGGCAGGGGGAGCGGGGCGCCGGCCGGGCTTTCCCGCCGGGCGCTGCGCACGCTGAGCAGCCAGTCCTCCAGCTGCGTCAGGCTCGCGAGCTGCGGCAGGTCCTCGGCCGCGATCCGCGCCGCGGCGGGCAGGTGGTATCGGACCTCGTACTCGCCGCGCCTGTTCGCCGGCGTGCATACGTTGACGGTCTGCGTCTTCTCGCCCGTACTGACGAAAACCCGCCGGCCGGCCACCTCGAAGTCGGACAGAGCCGACGACAGGACCATGCCGGTCACCGTAGACCCGGCGACAAAGATGACCAAAGACCGACTGAGTGACCAGGGCGTCCCGTACTGTGCGTCACGGTCCCACTCTCCCGGGGAGGGCGGCGTGGTCGCGAAGAAGAAGACGCGGGGCTGGACCCAGGCGGGTGCGGCGCGCGCCGCGCGGGAGGCGCGGATTGCCACGATCGACTTCCTCGCCCACGCCCCGATCGCCCGCGGCTGGCACCTCAACCGCCTCGTGAGCGCATACCAGGTACACGAGACGCACACCGGGAGTCGGGACGCCGCGGCCGCGCTGCTGTTCGGAGGCATGGGCTACCGCCCGCCCTACCCGCGCACCTGGGCGGAGACGGTGGAGATGGTGCTCACCGACGAGGCACGCCACCTCACCGAAGCCGACCTGTACGTTCTGTCCCCGCAGATGTGCGACGTCGTGGTCGCGGCGGCCGAGTCGCTGACGATCGAGGACCTGCGGCTGGTCGATCCCGATGACCTGCCCAGTCCGACCGGGCTGGTAGTGCTGCCCCACCCCCTGGTGACGACCGCGGTCGGCGGGGAGCTGTCCGACCTGCGGGCGTTCGCGTGGCGGACGCCGGCCGCGCACATCCTGCCCGTCCGCCACGGTGGGGGGCTGCAGGAGGATCCGGCGGTGCGGATGTCGTCCTTCCACGACACCCACGGCCCGGTCCGCCCCGACAGTTTTCTGGAATTCGCCGCCCTGGCCCGGGCCCGGGGCACCCCGCTGCCGCCGCTGCTGCTCGACGCGGGCCGCTGCCTGCCTTTCCGCAGCGGACGGGAGAGCTCACCTGAGGCCCTGGACAGGTTCGTCGCCGCGGCCCGCCAGACCGTCGCGCGCCACCGGCAGCTCCGGCAGGCGCAGGGGTTCGACGAGGACCGGGTCGTCGGTGAGTACACCCCCGGCGGTGCTCTCGTCGACGCGGACGACTCGCTCATGCCGCGCTTCCTGTACGCGTTCTGGCGGCTGTGCGAGCAGCGGATCGCCGAGATGGACGTCGCGGAGGTCAACCACAGCGCCCAGGTACTCGCCGACCGGGCCGGGGTGTCCCCGCAGGTGCGGGTGGTGCGTCTGCGCCGGATCGACCAGCCGCGGGCCGGGCATGGGCAGGGCAGGGACTGGCAGCACCGCTGGGTGGTGCGGATGCACAGGGTCCGCCAGTGGTACCCCAGCGAGCAGCGGCACAAGGTGATCTACCGAGGCCCGTACCTCAAGGGCCCCGACGACAAACCGCTGATCGGCGGGACGACGACCGTTCGCAGCCTCGTTCGCTGAACGCCACCGTCACATGTTCCACAGGTGGACGCCGCCCGGCGGCGCGGTCGGCACCGGTCATGATGCCGCGGTGCTCCTGGTGTGCGGCTGGTGCGTCGAGGAGATCCTCGTACCGATCGTCGGCGCGGCGGGCTACTGCTCGCCGTCCTTGGGCGGCCCCACTGCGGCCGAGAGGTCCGAAGGACTACCCCGAGCCCAGAGGGTCGTCGTCCGAACCGGCGGGCGGGACGTCGACGGTGAGGGCGGTGGCTTCGAGCTCGTAGCTGTCGCCCTGTTCGGTGAGGCGGGTGGCGGCCTCGTAGAGGCCGGGCAGGACGAGAAAGTCCTTGCTTCGTGCCGCGGTCTCCTTCGAGCGGATGATGTGTCCCAGGCTGGCTACGTGCAGAGTCAGGCCGTAGTCGGGCAGTTCGTAGCTGCGGGCCTCGCGGCACAGCGCGTCGTAGGGACCGACCCCGGGAAGTTCGATCAGGACGTCGATCGCGCCGGCGGATGTCGTGTACATGGCCATGTAGTCGGTGTAGAACTCGGCGGGTTCCACGATCGGGTGTGGGGTGTACTCGGTGGAGTCGACGTTCTTCTTCGTCGTCGACGGCCCGGAGAGCGCGGCCGCGAGCCGGGCGAGGTTCTCCGGGGTGGGTTCGGGGACGATGTCGAGGTCGTTGGTGATGTTCGGGCTGCCTTGGAGCCGGGCCCCGACCCCACCGACGATCACGTAGTTCACCTGATGGTCGGCCAGGCGCTGCAGCAGGCCGCGGAGCTTGAACTTGGCCACCGTCGGGCTACCGCCGCCCGACGGGGCGGATGGCCGACAGCGTTTCGGCCTCCTCCTCCAGCTCTCGCAGCCTGTCCTG
Source organism: Parafrankia sp. FMc2 (assembly GCF_041008525.1). Classification (NCBI taxonomy): domain Bacteria; kingdom Bacillati; phylum Actinomycetota; class Actinomycetes; order Frankiales; family Frankiaceae; genus Parafrankia; species Parafrankia sp. FMc2. Next base: position 21,926 of record NZ_JBFLUG010000087.1, read on the forward strand.
CGGCGACAGCGCGAGGATCGCCTCGACCTGCACCCGCAGCCCCGGATCCGACGTCCATGGCTGCCCCACCAGGGCACGGGCACGCACCATCGCCTCCGCGGCCCGCGCCCGGTAGTACGCCGCCCGCTCCTCCGGCGCCCGCGGCACCTCCGCGGCGGCCACCACGGCCGTCTTGGTCGCCGCGGCCGGCGCAGCAGGTGGACGGGGCGCGAGGTCGTCTGCCGGAGTCTCCACGCCCCCAGGATGCCAGCGGCCTGCGACAGCCCGCGGGCCGGACCGGGTCAGGGCACCACTTCTGATCAGCGGCGGACCGTCGTGAACACGTCAGCGGGCCGCTGGTCGGTTCTCGGCGGTGACGGGCGTGGTGGGCCAGGCGGCGGTGTCATCACGGACGATCGGCTGACCGGTGACCTCGCAGCGGTGTCCGCCGCGCCGCGGGTCAGAGCGGCGGTGTATCGCCGCCGAGTGACAGTAATGATCACCTGGGAGGGGTGTCATGGCGGTCGCGTGCGCGGGCCGCCAGATCGCGGCAGACCACCGCGAGGTCGAGACCGGCGGCGTGCAGGCCCATCGGCCAGGTGCTGGTGTCGGTCATGCCCGGGGCCACGTTCACCTCCAGGAACTGCGCCACACCGTCACCGTCGATGATCATGTCGGTGCGGGACAGGTCCCGCAGCCCCAGTGCACGATGCGCCGTCACCGCGGCCTCGGCGGCGGCGCGCAGCACCTCCCCACCCAGGCGCGCCGGGGTGAAGAACGAGGTCGCGCCCGCGGTGTACCGGGCCGCGTAGTCGTAGACCCCTGCCACCGGCTCGATCTCGACAACCGGCAACGCGACCGGCCCCTCACCGCTGTCGAGGACGCCGACGGCGATCTCGACCCCGGTGACGGCCTGTTCGATCAGCGCCGAGTCGTGGTAGCCGAAGCAGCTCATCAGGGCCTCGGCGAGTCCGCCCGCGTCGTCGACCCGGCTGACCCCGAACGCCGACCCGCCCGCCCGCGGCTTCACCACGACGGGCAGTCCCAGCCGGGCGACGATCCGTTCGATCAGCGCGGCGGCCCCCAGGTCGTGGAACGCCTCCCGGGGCAGTGTCACCGCCGCCGGTGTCGCCACCCCCGCGGCGGCGACGGCCGCCTTCGCCGTCGCCTTGTCGAACGCCATCCGGCAGGCCGGGGGCAGGGCGCCGACGTAGGGCAGGTCGTACAGATCCAGCACCTCGCGGATCGTGCCGTCCTCACCGGACGTCCCGTGCAGTACCGGGAACACCACGTCGGGTGGGTCGGCCGCCAGCGCCGGCAGTGTCGCGGCGTCGACGTCGGCCAGTTCGGCCTCGACATCGATGCGGGTCAGCGCGTCGCGCAGCCGTTCCCCCGAACGCAGGGAGACCTCCCGCTCGGGTGACAACCCGCCGGCGAGGATCAGCACACGGCCCAGGTCGGTCATCGTCGCGCCCTTCACGGTGTCGAGCACATTAGGGACGGGAGGGTCGAGCACATCAGGGAGGAGAGGGACGGGAGGGGCGGGAAGCGAAGGTGTCACGAAGATCCAGCTCGTCGCGTACGACCGCGCCGAGGCGGCCGACCCCCTCGCGGATGCGTTCCGGCGGCGGGTAGCAGTACGACAGCCGCATGCTGGTGCCGCCCGACCCGTCGGCGTAGAACCCGATCCCGGGAACGTAGGCGACCCGGGCGGCGATCGCCCGCGGCAGCATCGCCTTGGTGTTCACCCCGTCCGGCAGCGTCAACCAGACGAAGAATCCGCCGTCGGGGCGGGTCCAGGTCGCGCCGGGTGGCATCGCCTCGTCCAGGGCGTCGAGCATGGCGTCGCGGCGTTCCCGGTACATCTCCCGGAACGCTTTCACCTGCTCCGCCCACGGTTGGGTCGCCAGGTACCGCTCGACCGCCAGCTGGGTGAACATCGACTGTGACAGGATCGCCGACTCCGCCGCCAACACCAGCCGCGCCGTCACCGCCGGCGGGGCAAGCGCCCACCCGACCCGCAGCCCGGGCGCCAGCGTCTTCGAGAACGATCCCAGGTAGACCACGTCGTCCGGGGCGTCGGCGCGCATCGCCCGCACCGGCTCACCGGTGAACGACAGCAGGCCGTACGGGTTGTCCTCGACCACGAGCACCCCCGCGCGCCGGCAGATCTCGATCACTTCGGCCCGCCGGGGGCCCGTCAGTGTGATCCCTCCAGGGTTCTGGAACGTCGGCACCGTGTAGAGTAGCTTCACCCGGGCACCCTCGGCCGCCAGCCGGCCCAACGTCTCCGCGAGCGCGTCCGGTGACAGGCCGTCGCCGTCCATCGGCACGTGCACGATCCGCGCCTCGTAGGCCGCGAACGTGTTGATCGCCGTGACGTAGGTCGGCCCCTCGGTGACCACGACGTCGCCCGGGTCGATGAACACCCGGGTCAGCAGGTCCAACGCCTGCTGCGACCCGGCGGTCACCACCACGTCATCGGGACGGGCGTCGGTGATGCCCTCCATCGCCATCACGTCACAGATCCGCGCCCGCAACCCCGGATCACCCTGCGCCGAACCGTACTGCAGCGCCACCGCACCCCGGCTCAACACCAGCTCCGACACCGTCGCCGCGAACGCCTCCAACGGAAGGACGTCGACCGGGGGCATTCCCCCGGCGAGCGACACGATCTCGGGACGGGATGCCACCGCGAACAACGCCCGAACCTCGCTCGCGATCATCCCCTGGGCACGCAGCGCGTACCGATCCCGCCACCGATCGAGAGTCACGCTCCGTGACACTACCGGCCGTACCCACCCCGCCGCGCACCAGCCCACGACGGCCACCACCATGACCGTCAGCCGTCCAGCGCACTCTCCACCAACGAATCAGCCTGACATCAGGCTGGCAGCGGTCGATCGATGGCTGAATCACTCCAGGGGAACGGCCGCGCGGGTGAATCGTCAATACTCGGTGTACGACCTCGGTATCTGGGTTGCCCCAGGTGGGGGTTACTGCACCAAGGAGTCCCCCCGGGTGGTGGCCTGCATTACTGCAGGCGGACGAAGGTCAGTCTCTCGTGCGGGATGTCGAGGTCTCTGACCGTCCAGCCGGCGTCGCGGATCGCGCGTGCCACGGCGCTGCCTTCGAATCCGTGCCAATGGGCAGGGTGACGTCGGGACGACGGCGGCAGGGGCAGGCCGATGATCTCCTCGATCTCGGCGAAGGTGCTGGGGAGGCGATCCGCGGTCTGGGCACGGAGCCAGGCCCACAAGGCGCGGTACTTCCCGGCGTGGCTGTTCGTCTGCACCCGCGGGGTTCCGCCGCCGTCGTCGGCGGCGGGCTGGCCGCCGGCCGGCGCCGGGCCGGCATCGTCCGGTGCCAGGCCCGGCGCCCGCGGGTCGTGCGTGGCGAGCCGGTGGACGTCCTGCTCGGACCAGACGAGGATCCGCGGTCCGGGACGGTCGACGAGGGTCGCGGCGAACCGGCGGGTCGCCTCCACCTCCTCGCCATCCCCGAGCAGGACGATGACCCCGAGGCCGGCGCTCAGATCGGCGAGGTTCAGGTAGTCGCCCTTGATGTGCTTGCGCGTCCGCCAGCTCGACTCCACCTCGAAGCCGACCACCGGCAGCGGGCGTTCGAACCCCGGTATCGCCAGGCCCTGGGCCGCCAGCCAGACGACGTCGAGCCGGCCGCCCTGAACCGGGTACTCGCGGGCCACCTCGAAACCCAGCCGCGCGCCGTGCGCGCACAGGATGTCGATGATCCTGCGTCCACGTTCGCTGGCCGTCTCCGCGGGCTCCTCGGGCCGGGTCACGGGGTACTCCTCGGTGCCTCGGTGGGATGGGGTGGGTCTCAGCGCTGGTGTGTCGGCAGGTAGTCGATCTCCAGGTCCGCGTCGGCCCAGGAGAGCCGCTCGGTCCAGTCCGGGGACGGGAGCAGCGTCCACCAGGAGATCGTCGAGTTGTACGACCAGCGGCCGGTCGCAGGCCCGAACCGCAACGCCACCGAACCGCCTTTCGCCAGCCGGCCGAGCGTGTGCGCCAGGAACGCCGACACCGTGTACTGGCTGGGCGCCAGCTCCCGATGCCCGTAGTGCGTCACCAGGCGCGCGAAGTCCTCCGGTCGGCGACGCGCGTACGCCCGCTCCACCAGGCCGTACTCCACCCATCGGCCCCGGTGCTCGGCGAGCGCGGCGGGCAGCTCGACGTCCAGGCCGAACTCCTCCGCCAACCCGCCCAACCCGGGTTGCCCGGCGGCCTGCGGGGCGGCCACCAGCCAGCGGTGCGGGCCCGGCTGGGGATGCCCGCGCCCCACCTCGCAGACGAACAGCCACGAGCCGTCGCCCATCCGCGCGGGTCGGACGAACTCGTCGGAGTGGAAGGGGCATACCTGCGCATCCATGCGACACAGCCTTGCAGCAGCCATGAACGACCAGGCCGCGGCGGGTGCCGGAATCCACCGACTCGCGTACTACCTCCGAGCTGGTGGTTGATCGTCCGGTAGCGTCGCCTGGTTCGGCGGTGAGCCGGGCGAGACACGGGGGCGGGGGCACGTGGAAAGATCGTCATTGCTGTGTTCGGACCGGAGGAGTTTCGGCGTCCGGCCACGATCGACGTTGGTGGGGCGGCTGGCCGGCGCGGCGCTGGCCGCCCTGGCCGTGGTCACGGCGGCCGGATGCGGAGCTGATCCCGGCGGGGCGCAGGCGGCTGGGGGCGGAGCGATGCCGAACGACCCCTACCTGGTCGCCCAGGACCTCGCGGACGCGCTGTCACTCGACGTCGTCACCGACCTGCGGGAGGACCCTTTCACGCTTGTCGACCTCCAGACTCCCGACCCCTCCGTCTCCGCGGCGGGGCACGCGGTCGCCGCGTCGGGCGAAGGATCGGTCTACTTTCCCGCGGGCGCCGAGGGTCTCGACGTCTGGCGCTTCACGTCCGCCGGCGACGCCGAGGTGTGGCAGCGGTGGTTCGAGCGGTACGGCGGGGCCTTCGGGCAGGACAGTGTCCGCTGCCAGAACATGGTCCTGGTCGGCTCCTGGCTGGATCAGCCCGGGCAGTCGGTGAACCGTCCGGACCAGCTCACCCGGACCCTCGCCGATCTCTACACGGACTGCCGGGCGGCCGCCAGCCCGGCGACCGGCGCCGGCCTCGTGGCCACGGTCGAGGGCACCTCGACCGCCGCGGTCTCGACCGGCCCGAGCCTGAGCCCGACCATGGCGGCGGTACTGCGTGCGCGCGACGTCACGCCCACCCCATCGGCAGCCACTTTTCTCGGTGACCCGTCCGCCGAGACGGAGAACGACCCCGTGACCATGCCGCCTGCCGCGACCCCGGCGCGGCAGATCCGGACGCCGTTCGTCGACGGCTGGGCCCCGCCGTCGGGCGGCCCGTCCGAGTCGTTCACCGACGCGATGGAAGTCGTCTCGGTGACCCTGGCGGCGAACGCGGACGCGGTGACCGTCGCCCACGTCGTGGTCGTCAACCACGCCTCCTCGGCGGCGACCCTCGTCGCATCCGCGGAGATCTGGAACCTGAGCCTCACCGAGGCGGCTGCCTACTACGGCGACGGCTGCTACCTCTTCCAGCCGGGCCAGCAGCGGACGCTCACGCTCCAACCCGAACAGCTGCCCTCGATCCTGAATCCCGGACCCGAGTGGACGAACTTCAGCCTGTCCAGCCAGACAGGGCCGTGCAGCCCGGCAGCACCCGGATACCGCCTGCTCTGAGCGGGCCCGACGTCTCCCAAAGCATGCTCCTCGAAACGGGTGGTCGACCGCGGCCGCCTGCCCACGGGCCGACGATCCAGGTGACGGTCGTGGAGAATCATGCTTCATGACAGACGATGGCAAGTGCGGTGTGAGCCGGTGTACGGAACCGGCGCGCGGTTCGGTGCCGGCGGACAGCCCCCTGCCGGGCGACCGGTCCCCCGTGTACGGCGAGGTGCGTCTGCCGACCTGCGTCCAGCATGGCCGTGAACACCATCGTCTCGTTCTCGGACGTGACCCTCGACCCGAGGACGTCACGATCACGGAGGTGGATTCTCCGGGCGGACCGTGACAGCACCGGCCAGCCAGGAGTGGGCTACCGCCCCGGGCCCTGCTGTTCCGCCGCGCCCGGCCCCAGCCGCGGTCCCGGCCCCGGGCGCTGATGGTGGACGGGCTTGGTGACAGGCTGCTGATGGTGGATTCTCCGGTGGTCGTCGTGGGTGTGGTCAACGCCCAGCAGACGATTCCGGTGGATGGCTTTCCCGTCACCCAGGCGTCCGTCCGCTACCTGCCGCACGGGCTGCGGCTGGGGGTGTCGGGGGTGGGCTACAACGTGGCGCGGGCCCTGAGCGGGCTGGGTCGCCCGGTGCGGCTGGCGACCGTCGTCGGCCGGGACGCGGCGGGTGTACTGGTGCGGGACGAGCTGGGACGGGCGGGGCTGGCCGGAGCCGGTGTCGTCGAGGACGAACACACCGCGCAGTCCGCGGTGCTCGTCGCCCCGGACGGGCGCCGGCAGATCAGCACCGACCTGAAGGATCTTCCCGGGTTCCCCTACCCGCCGGCGGTGTTCGCGGCTCTTCTCCCCGGGGCGCGGGCCGCGGCGATCTCCACCATCGGCTTCGCACGGGGGCTTCTCCCGATCGCGGCCGAGGCGGGTGTTCCCATCGCGGTGGACCTACAGGCAACCCCAGGGCTGCAGGACGCCTACGCCCGGGACTGGGTGGAACGGGCGACGGTCGTCTTCTGCTCGGGAGAGAACCTCACCGTCCCCGCGGAGCGCTTCGCCCGGGACGTCTTCGCGCTCGGCCGGGCGCGGGTCGTGGTCGTCGGCCTCGGAGCGGCCGGCTGCGCACGCTTCCTGCCCGGGAAGCCGCCGCGTGCCGTTCCGGCCGTCGCGCCCTTCGGGGTGCGGGACACCACCGGCGCCGGCGACGCGCTGTTCGCCGGCTTCCTGCACTACTGGCTGCGCTCCGGCGACCCGGACGACGCGATCGACCGGGCGGTCCTGGTCGCCGGCTGGACGGTCGGTTTCCCCGGGACGGAGACCTATCCCACCCACGACGACATCGCCACCCTGCGCTCCCGGGCAGGCTGACATCCGGTGGGACGGGACCGCTGCCAGCTCCGACAGCCTGGGCCGGCTGTGGTCCGCGGTGGGGGAAGGAACCCTCGCTGGGCGATGATCGCCTGATGCTCATCGTGTGAGATTGGTGTGTCGAGGAGATCCTGGTGCCGATCGTCGGAGCGGACGGGTTCTGCTCGCGCGACTGCAAGCAGGAGGCCGCCGGTGGCGCGACCGCGGCCGGGGAGCCGCCGCGCGGCCTGGTTCGCCTGGGGACGCGGCCGCCGCGGCGGAGAACGCGGGTGCGTCGCGCGGAGCCAGCACCCGGCCCCGCGCGACGCCCCCTGAAAGCCAGATTTTCCCTACGCCCGCGACCCGCCGCAGCGGTTCCGCATGCTCGACGACGAATGTCGGAACGGGCCCCTGCCGGACGCCCGCCGGAGACACGGCGGGTAGCGCTGAGATCCACCGGGCACCAGAACCGACCGGCGACAGCGACAGGATGCTATTCCACCCTCCACAGCCGCACTGTCCTGTCGGCGGAGGCGGTGGAGAGGGTCTTCCCGTCCGGGGAGAACGCCACCGACTCGACCACGTCGGTATGACCGGTCAGCGGCTCGCCGACCAGGCTGACGGAAGCCGGATCGGGGTTAGTGGTGGTGACGATGACGGTGAGGGCGACCAGCAGGGTCAGGAAACGGCACCAGCAGCGGCCAGCAGCCGTCGGCGGGGACGTCGGCGCGGCTGAGGCATATGGGACTGGCAGGCGGGGGTGGCTCGGTCAGCTGCTGGTGCCACAGCGCCTACAGAGGCTGCTTCGGGTCGAACGGCGGGCGGCCGGACAGGAGCCGGTAGGGCACGATCCCGAGGGCGTACAGGTCGGTGGCGGCAGGTGGCCGCCGGTGATCAGTGGAGTCCAGGGACTGCGGTCGGCCGCTGCCGCGAACACGGCGTCGGCCCGTGATGCCCCGTTCGCACGGCAGTGTCGCGTTTCGGTGGCTCGCTGTCCGTTCCCCTTGCTGTGGTCTTCGTGTTTCCACGTGTCGAGGTCCGTGCTCGGCGTGCTTCGATCGCACAACACCTGAGCTACTGTGCGACCTGTTTGCCCCACTCTGTGGGCGACGGATTGACGCCCGACACGCGACACGCTTCGTGGTGCACCACGTCCGACGTGTCCGCACCTAAGTGCGATAGAAGGTTCAGTCATGTCACGCACACCGATGCATCCGACGCACGGGCGCCGTTCCGTGAAGCGCTCCGGATGGCTGCGTGGGCGCACGTCGCCCGAAGTCGAGGACCTGGCGAAAGCCGCCGCCGCCGCCCAGGGGCTGACCATGTGCCGATGGCTGGAGAAGCTGGTGCTCGAGGCCGCGCCGCCTCTGCTCGGGCTGTCCCCGTCCGACGTGCCGCCGCCTCCGAAGGCACGCCCTGTCCGGCGCGGTTCGCCGCAGCCGCAGGGCGGCGAGGAGCTCCCGATGGCGGGCTAGAACGAGAACGAGGTCGCACCCCTGGCAGGGCGCGACCTCGTCTACGTGTGTGCGGGTCCTGAGCGACCAACTCGGTGTCCCGCGGTACTGCTCCTTGAGGACTAGAAACCCTTTGATCGTCCCGGTCGAGCTACCAACTCGAGCCGGTCCAGAGCCTCTAGCGTTTGGACTACGCATGCATTGTTACACGACAGCCGGCCGCAGCCGAAGAACTAGTGGCGCGTCACGACGCCAAATTTCCGGTTCGGTGCGGTATGCACCCCCACCGTCGCCTTTTGTCACCTCGACAGTGGCCCGCGGGTGGGCATCCTGCGGTGCGCGTCGGACCCACTACAGATCCCCCCAGGCGAGCGAGTCTGTGCTGGTCACGGCGGTGCGGGCAGGTGCCGCCGGCTGATGACCAGGCCCGCCACCCCGCCGCGCTCCCCCGTCCTGCCTGCTCCTGGGACTGGGACGGTCGGCGTGTCCGGACAGGCGTGGCTCGCGTTCGACGCGGCCGCCTGGGGTAGGTCGGGGCGGGCACTTCCGGGCCGGCCCCGCCGCGACCTGTCGAAGCGGATGGCGGGGCTGCTCACCCGAGGAGACACCGAAGGCCACTTCACGCACGGACGCAGCGCCGTGGCGATGTCGGTGACGCTGGCGGCGGTGGGCTCCGGGTGGTCTCGTGACGAGCTCCGCCAGGCCCTCGCAGAGATCTCCCACGTCACCGGCACACCCGGCGACTGGATGGTGCGCGATCCCCGCGGCCGCCGCCGCTCGGTGGGCGACCAGGACCATCGCGTCGCCTACATGTGGCGCAACGCGGTCGTGCGCTGGTGCAACCGGCCGCCGGCGGCGGACCTGCCGCAGACCATGGTCGAGATCGCGGCGATGCGGGAGGCCGCGGACGCCCGGCCGTTCCTGTGGGGCGGTCAGGGCGGGGCGTCGGACCGGGCGGTCCTCGAAGCCCTCTGGGAGATCTGCGCCCGGGCGGGCCGGCTGGACCCGACCGCGAGCATCCGCCAGATCGCCGAGAGGACGACGGTCACGCCCTCCACAGTCGACCGGGCGATCGGCCGGCTGATCAAGACTGGATGGCTGCGCGTCGACGAACCCGCCGGCGTGGATCTCATCGGTGAGGAGGACGAGCACGGCCGCCGGCAGGGGCGGCTGCGTGCCCGCCGGCTGCACCTGCTGCTGCCCACCGCCCTGCCCGCCGCGGTCGACCCGGGCACGCTCGCCGATCCCGACAGCGGGGAGCTGCCGGTGACCCGCTGGTCCAGCCAGGCCGTCCACGACGTGTTCACCTGGCGGGGGATGGGCCGGGTCGCGGGTCGCCTGTACGACACGCTGGACGGAACCCCCGTCCCCTCCGGGCTGCTCGCTGCCCGGGTGGGCTACACCGCGCCAACCGTCCGCAAGCATCTGCGCAGGCTCGCCGCCGCCGGGCTGGCGTGGCGGTCCGCCCGCGGCTGGACCCGGGGGGTCGCCGCGCTGGACGCGGTCGCGACCCGACTCGGCGTCGACGGAACGCTGGCCGGGCGTGCCCAGCGGTACGCCGAGCAGCGCGCCGGCGCCCTGGCCTGGTTCGTCGAGCACGCGAACCGCCGCGGCTGGCGGGTGGAACGCGGCCAGTACCGCCCCCAGGGCACCCCGCCGGCCCGCGTTCCCCGTCTTCCGCTGCCCGTACAGCCACCGGAGACCCGGATTCCGCTCGGGGTCTGACGCCCACCCAGGGGACACCTGCGCCCCACGTTCATCACTTTCCGTAATCGAACTGGATGGTCGTGCATCCGTACAGGGCGTCAGATCTCCTGGCACCAAAGGGGATCCGCCCATCCGAGTCTTTTCACGGACTGTGCACGACACCGGACGGGCACAGCAGGCTCCCTGTCCGCACGGCCCACGCCACCGCACGACCGACCGACACCGCGGGCCCGCGACCAGAATCGACTGTCCGCGGCGCCGAACCGGCCCCTGCAGGGCCATCAGAACCCCAGGTTGTGATGGCCCTGGACCTTCGTATGTCGGTAGGTGGGGCATTAATTTCTCGCGGGATCAGGTGATAGTCGTCCCGCCTGCCACCATCGCTAGCGACCTGCCGGGAGGCACGGTGTTCTCCCCCGTACGTCACGATGCCCGCCTTGTAGCTCGTGTGCAGCGTGACGCGAGAGATCGACGAGACCTGTTCCCGACGGCCCTTGATCGAAAACTTCAGAACGAGGGCGTCAACAGCGTTGACTAGCGGGGCTATCCGCACACCCCTCGGCTGTGACCGGTCTCCTCACGGGCTACGCCCACCGCTCGACCGACGGCCGGGACCTCGCCGCTCAGCGGGAGATTCTGGCCGGCCTCGGCGTCCCCGAAGACCGGCTCTATCTCGACCGCGGACTGATGTCGCAGCCTCCGGAAAACTGACCCCCTGGGGGGCCGCGAAAGTTGACCCCCTGCTGAGGTAGGAGGGGTGCTGAAGGTGGAGGACTGGGCGGAGATCCGCCGGTTGCATCGGGCTGAGGGTGTAC